>NZ_AJFC01000124.1:0-39890 GCF_000256505.1 Rhodococcus sp. P14
GCTCGTCCCGGCGCGGCTCGCCGCCGCGGGAACCCTGACGGGCGCCGGGCTCCTCGCCGTCGCGGGCTGAGCTTCGACGCGAATCGCCCGCGCCGCGGCCCCTTCCCGCGTCACAATACGAGGGTATTGCCCTCGGGACGGGAGCGGCCATGACGCCTTTCCAGCGCTACATCGCCGAGGAGATCGCGGTGGACCACGCCGACGGTCTGCTCACCCGCCGCGAGGCGCTGCGCCGGCTGGGGCTGATGGGGCTGAGCCTCACCGCGGCATCCGCCCTGCTGGCGGCCTGCTCGAACGAGAACGGTTCGACCGCAACACCTTCCAGCCCTTCTGGGGCGGCTTCCGCATCCCCGGACCGGACACCGCCGGGTAGCGCGACGGCCGTTGCGACGGAGCCGATCACGTTCCCCGGCCCGGAAGGACGGACGCTGCAGGGCGCATGGGCGCCGGCGGCGGAGCCCCGGGGTGCCGTGCTCGTGATCCACGAGAACAAGGGACTCAACGATCACATCCGCTCGGTGGCCGGGCGCCTGGCCGGGGCCGGCTACTCGGCGCTCGCGATCGACCTGCTCTCCGAGGAGGGGGGCACGGCCGTGTTCACGGACCCGGCGCAGGCCACGGCGGCACTGAGTACCGTTCCGCCGCAACGGTTCTCCCAGGACATGCGGTCGGGCATCGACGAGCTGACCCGGCGGGTGCCGGATCGGGGCGTCGGGGCCGTGGGGTTCTGCTTCGGCGGCGGCATGACGTGGCTGCTGCTGACGACCGGCGACCCGCGCGTCGCGGCGGCCGTCCCGTTCTACGGACCGCTGCCCGACGCTGCCGACTTCGCCGGCTCCCGAGCCGCCGTCCTCGCGATCTACGCCGAACTCGACCAGCGCGTGAACGCCTCGCGGGACGCGGCGACCGCGGCGCTCGAGCGGGCGGGCCTGGCGCACGAGGTGGTCACCTACCCCGGCGCCGACCACGCCTTCTTCAACGACACCGGCCCCCGGTACAACGCGGACGCGGCCGCGGGAGCGTACGACCGGATGCTCGCCTGGTTCGGGACTCACCTGGGGTGACCCCTTCCGAAAACTTGTAACGTGTTCTAGTGTTCGAGGTCACAGTCCCGGTGGCCGGAAGGAGAGCGCGTGAGCATCGATCCTGCCGCGTCGACGTCCGGCGCCGCCGGCCACGACGCCGAGGTCGCGCGGCCCAGCGACTCCCGGCGCGATCCCGAGCAGGTCCGGGAGAACCTGCGATCGTGGCTCGCGACGAAGGTGACCGACCCGGTCGTCGAGAACGTGCACATCCCCGAGACCACCGGCATGTCCAGCGAGACGCTCCTGTTCGACGCCCGCTGGGACGGCACCGACCGTCCGCTGGTCGCCCGCGTCGCCCCGGCCGAGACCGCCGTGCCCGTCTTCCCTACCTACGACCTCGAGGGCCAGGCACGTGTCATGCGCGCCGTCGCCGAGCACTCCCGCGTCCCCGTCCCGGCCGTGCACTGGTACGAACCCGACCCCGCCCCGCTCGGGGCCCCGTTCTTCGTCATGACCCGCGTCGCCGGTCGCGTACCGCCGGACGTCATGCCGTACAACTTCGGCTCCTGGGTCACCGAGGCCGGCGACACCGAGCGCGCCGCCATGCAGGACGCCTGCGTCGAGGTGCTCGCCGGTGTCCACGACGTCCCGCCGGCGAGCGCCGGGCTGGGACCGGCCGGCACCGTCGCCGACGCCGTCCGGGCGCACCTGGATCGTCAGCGCGCCTACTACGAATGGACCACCCGCACCGGCGGCCCCCGCTCCCCGCTCGTCGAGCGGGCGCTCACCTGGCTCGACGCCCACCGTCCCGACGACCGCTCCCCCGCGGTGCTGTGCTGGGGCGACGCGCGGATCGGCAACATCCTCTTCGACGGGTTCCGGCCCGTCGCGGTGCTCGACTGGGAACTGGCCACCCTCGGCGCCCGCGAGATGGACCTGGCCTGGATGACGTTCCTGCACCGGTTCTTCGAGGACATCGCCGCCTCCGCCGGGCTCCCGGGTCTGCCGGGCTTCCTGCGTCTCGACGACGTCGCCCGCACGTACGCGCAGCGCACCGGTCACGTCCCGCGCGACCTGCACTTCTACACCGTCCACGCGGCGCTGCAGCACGCGATCATCATGCTGCGCATCCACACTCGCGCGGTGCACTTCGGGCAGGCGCAGCCACCCCACGACCCCGACGACGCGATCATGCACCGCGCCACCCTCGAGGCGATGCTCGACGGCACCGACCGGCAGGGGTCGGCGTCGTGAGCTCCCTGTCCCCCCTGGACGACTACCCCGTCCACCAGACGGCCGAACCGATCCGGCGCGTCGCGACGTCCGACCGCAACTTCTACGACCGGTACTACTTCAACTGCTACCCCGCCGACACCGCCGACCTGTTCCTGATCGTCGGCATGGGCCAGTACCCGAATCTCGGTGTGGCCGACGGTTTCGCGGTGCTGCGCCGCGGCGACGACCACCTCGTCGTCCGGGCGTCGAAGGCACTGGGCAGCGATCGGGCCGACACGGCCGTCGGACCGCTGCGCGTCGAGGTGCTCGAGGGGCTGCGACGACTGCGGGTGGTCCTCGAACCCGGCCACGCCGAGACCGCCGACCTCTCCTTCGATCTCACCTTCGAGGGCACCGTCCCGGCCACCGAGGAGACACCGCAGCGACTGCGCCAGCTCGAGCGCGTCGTCATGGACACGTCACGGTTCGTCCAATCCGGCCGATGGTCGGGCACCCTCACGGTCGACGGGCAGACGCGGCACGTGGATCCGCGCACGTGGCTCGGCAACCGCGACCGCTCGTGGGGCGTGCGCCCGGTCGGGGAACCGGAGCCGCCCGGACGCAAGGCGCACGAGGGCACGCCCGGCTTCTTCTGGATCTACTCGGTGATGCAGTTCGAGAACGACACGCTCGTCACGATCGTGCAGGAGGACGACCAGGGTCGGCGTCTGGTCGAGGAGGCGATCCGGATCCGGCCCGGCGCCGAGCCCGAGTGGCTGGGCCGGCCGGAGCACCGGCTGGTGTTCGCGCCGGGCACCCGCAACGTCACGGGGGCGGTGCTGACGTTCCACCGGCCCGGGTCCGAGGTCGTGACCGTCGACTGCGAACTGCTGGTGCCGAACCTGCTCGCCGTCGGTACCGGCTACGGGCTCGAGCAGGACTGGCGGCACGGCATGTGGCAGGGCGAGCTGGTGGTGCAGGCGCTGCGCCGCGACGTCCGCGAGATCGACCCGGCGTTGCTGCTGTTCTGCCCCACCGACCATCTCGCGCGGTTCCGGATCACCGGGTCGGACGCCGTCGGCACGGGACTGTTCGAGGTCGCCGTGATCGGACCGCACCGGCAGTACGGCTTCACCGGGTTCGTCGACACCCACCCCGCCCGGTCGGACAAGTGCGCAACCGAAGATCGTTGAGGAAAGGTGACATGACCGATTACGACAAGCTCTTCATCGGCGGACGCTGGGCCGCCCCATCCACCGACGAGCGCCTCGAGGTGTTCTCGCCGGCCACCGAGGAACGCGTCGGTTCCGTGCCGGTCGCCGGGCCGCAGGACATCGACGCCGCCGTCGCCGCCGCCCGTCGCGCCTTCGACGACGGACCGTGGCCCCGCACCTCGCCGTCCGAGCGCGCCCAGGTGCTCGCCAAGGCCGCCAAGCTGATCGAGGAACGCAGCGCCGACCTTGCGGCGTCGCTGTCCGCCGAGATGGGCCAGCCGCCGGCCTCGGTGCAGATGATGCAGGTGACGCCGTCGCTGGCGACGATCAACTATTATGCGGGCCTTGCCGATTCGTTTCCGTGGACGGAGGAGCGCACCGGCGCCTTCGGACGCTCCCGGGTGACGCGTGAACCCGTGGGCGTGGTCGCCGCCGTCATCGCGTGGAACGTGCCGCTGTTCCTGATGATCAACAAGCTCGGCCCGGCCCTGCTCGCCGGCTGCACCGTCGTGCTCAAGCCCGCGCCCGAGTCGCCACTGACCACCAACGCGGTCGCCGAGATCTTCGCCGAGGCGGGCCTGCCCGAAGGCGTGCTCTCCCTCGTCCCGGGCGGCGCCGAGACCGGTGAGTACCTCGTCGCGCATCCGGACATCGACAAGATCACCTTCACCGGCTCGACCGCCGTCGGCAAGCACATCGGCGAGATCGCAGCACGCAACCTCACCCGCTGCTCACTCGAGCTCGGCGGCAAGTCCGCCGCCATCGTCCTCGAGGACGCCGACCTCGACTCGACGATCGCGATGCTCGTGATGTCCGGCCTGATGAACACCGGGCAGGCCTGCGTCGGCCAGACCCGCATCCTCGCGCCGCGCTCGCGCTACGACGAGGTCGTCGAGAAGATGGTGGCGACCGCCGCGTTCTTCCCCGTCGGCATGCCCGACGACGCGGCGGCGCAACTCGGACCGCTGATCTCCGCGAAGCAGCGCGACCGCGTCGAGGGCTACATCGCCACGGGCAAGGAGGAAGGCGCGCGACTGGTGCTCGGCGGCGGCCGGCCCGCAGGCCTGGACAAGGGGTACTTCGTCGAACCGACGATCTTCGCGGACGTCGACAACTCCATGACCATCGCGCGCGAGGAGATCTTCGGCCCCGTGCTGTGCGTGATCCCCTACGACAGCGTGGACGAGGCGATCAAGATCGCCAACGACTCCGACTACGGCCTCGCCGGCTCCGTCTACACCACCGACGTCGACAAGGGCCTCGAGGTGGCGTCGCGGGTGCGCACCGGCACCTACGGCATCAACTGGTACGCCTTCGATCCGGGCTCACCGTTCGGCGGCTACAAGAATTCCGGCATCGGACGGGAGAACGGCCCCGAGGGCGTCGAGGCGTTCTGCGAGACCAAGTCGGTGCTGTACCCGCCCGGCTACGGCGCCTGACGGACTCTCGCGGGCTTCGGCCGAATGTCACATCGCGTCGATCGAATCGACCCGATGTGACATTCGGCCGTCACGCGACCTGCGGCCGTCACGCGGCGGCAGACGTCAGATGTACATCGCGGGATCGATGTAGCACGCCGGGTCGACGAGTTCCTCGTGCGACTTGCGGGGCCGGATCGTCGCCGGGATGCCGACGGCGATCGAGTCGGCGGGGACGTCGCGCGTGACGACCGCGTTCGCGCCGATCGCGACGTCGTCGCCGATCACCACCGGCCCGAGGACCTTCGCCCCCGCGCCGATGGTGACCCGATTGCCGATGGTCGGGTGCCGCTTGGTCCGTGCCAGCGACCGCCCGCCGAGCGTGACGCCGTGATAGATCATCACGTCGTCGCCGATCTCGGCGGTCTCCCCGATCACCACGCCCATGCCGTGGTCGACGAAGAATCGCCGGCCGATCGTCGCGCCGGGGTGGATCTCGATGCCCGTGAGGAAGCGGGTGAACTGCGCCAGGACGCGAGCCGGTCCCCGCAGCGCCGGTCGCGCCCACATCCGGTGTGCCAGCCTGTGCGACCAGATCGCGTGCAGGCCCGAGTACACGAGGGCGTTCTCCATGTCACCACGCGAGGCCGGATCGTGGCCCCGGGCCGCCTGCAGGTCTTCCCGGAGGGTGCGCAGAACACTCACGATTCGTTCAGTCCCGGATGTGCTCGAACAGCGGAGTGGAGATGTACCGCTCGCCGAAGTCGCAGACCACGGCGACGATGAGCTTGCCGGCGTTCTCCGGGCGCTTCGCCAGTTCCAGCGCCGCCCACACGATCGCGCCGGACGAGATGCCGCCGAGGATGCCCTCCTGCGTACCGAGATCGCGGCCCACGCGCACGGCGTCGTCGAACGAGACGTCGACGATCTCGTCGTAGACCGCGCGATCGAGCACGTCGGGCACGAAGTTCGCGCCGATGCCCTGGATCTTGTGCGGGCCCGGCTGCCCGCCGGTGAGGATCGGCGAATCGATGGGCTCGACGCCGACGATCTTCACCTCCGGCTTGTATTCCTTGAGCCTGCGGCCCGCACCGGTGATGGTGCCGCCGGTGCCGATGCCGGCGACGAAGATGTCGACCTCCCCGCCGGTGTCCTTCCAGATCTCCTCACCGGTGGTGTTGTAGTGGATCTCCGGGTTCGCCGGGTTCGCGAACTGGCGGGCGAGGATCGCGTTCTCGGTCTTCGCGACGATCTCCTCCGCCTTCGACACCGCCCCGGCCATGCCCTCGGAGCCGGGGGTCAGGACGATCTCGGCGCCGAACGCACGCAGCATCACCCGCCGCTCGGTGGACATCGTCTCGGGCATCGTCAGGATGACCTTGTAGCCGCGCGCGGCACCGACCATCGCCAGCGCGATGCCGGTGTTGCCGCTGGTGCCCTCGACGATCGTCCCCCCGGGACGCAGCTCGCCGGACTTCTCGGCCGCGTCGATGATCGCCACGCCGATCCGGTCCTTGACGCTGTTGGCCGGGTTGTAGAACTCGAGTTTGACCGCGACCTGGGCGTCGAGCCCCTCGGTCAGCCGGTTCAGCCGCACGATCGGGGTTCGCCCGACCAGCTCGGTGACATTGTTGTAGATACCGCTCATGGGCCCGATCCTCCTCCCGGTCGCAGTGCCGACCGGATTGGTTCCGTCGTCACCTATTGCATCATTCCGCCGGATGCCCGATTCACGTGGGGAGCCGCACAGCGTGCCACCGCGAACCCGTCGCCGCGGAACGGACCGAATGTCACATGGCTTCGATCGAATCGAACCCATGTGACATTCGGTCCGTGGGCCGGGCGAACGATGTCGGAAGCGTCCAATACTGCGGACGGTGACGACGCGAGACTGGTCGCATGACGCATTCCGTGAAACCGATTCCCACCGGCTACACCGCCCTCACCCCGTTCCTCGTCGTGGACGGTGCGGCCCGCGCCGTCGAGTTCTACCGCACCGTGTTCGGTGCCGAGGTCGTAGATCGCACCGACGGGCCCGACGGCACGATCGCGCACGCCGAACTGGACTTCGGCAGCGGCCGGCTCCAGCTGAGCGACCCCGCGCCGGCCATGGGCCTGCGCGCCCCGGACGGGACGAACGTCGTCGACCACTCCTACGTGCTGTACTGCACCGACGTCGACGCGACGTTCACCCGCGCCGTCGAGCAAGGGGCGCAGGTCTTCGAGGAACCGTCGACATTCGTCACCGGCGACCGGTTCGGGACGATCCTCGACCCGTTCGGGCACCGGTGGGCGATCATGACGCGGGTCGAGGACGTCGCGCCCGAGGAGGCACGACGTCGCATCGACGAATGGCTCACGAGCCGGTCGTCCTGAGCAACCGGCACCCTGAAACGCCGAATGTCACATCGGATCGATCCAAGCGATCCGATGTGACATTCGGTCGAGTATTCGTTCGGTCAGGCGTCAGCCGAGGCGCTGCTTCAGGGCCTCGAACTCGTCACGGATGCCGGAGGGCACCTTCTCACCGAGGAATTCGAAGTACTCCTCGATCAGGGGCAGCTCTTCCTTCCACTCCGCCACGTCGACCTTCAGGGCCTCGTCGACGTCGTCGCGGTCGACGTCGAGGCCCTCGAGATCGAGGTCCGCGGCCGACGGCACGAAGCCGATCGGCGTGGACTGGGCGCCGGCCCGGTGCTCGATGCGGTCGACGATCCACTTGAGCACACGGGAGTTCTCCCCGAAGCCCGGCCACAGGAAACGGCCGTCGTCACCGCGACGGAACCAGTTCACGTAGAAGATCTTCGGCAGCTTGTCCGAGTCGGCGGACTTGCCGATGTTGATCCAGTGGTTCAGGTAGTCGCCGGCGTTGTAGCCGATGAACGGCAGCATCGCCATGGGGTCACGACGGACGGTGCCGACCTTGCCCTCCGCGGCGGCGGTCTGCTCGGACGACAGCGTCGCACCGAGGAAGGTGCCGTGCTGCCAGTCGAGGGACTCGCTCACCAGCGGCACGGTCGTCTTGCGGCGACCGCCGAACAGGATCGCGGAGATCGGCACGCCCTGCGGATCGTCCCACTCGGGGGCGAGGATCGGGCACTGCGACATCGGGGTGCAGTACCGCGAGTTCGGGTGCGCGGCCGGGGTGCCGGACTCGGGCGTCCAGTCGTTGCCCTTCCAGTCCGTGAGGTGCTGCGGATCGCCCTCGAGCCCCTCCCACCACACGTCGCCGTCGTCGGTCAGCGCGACGTTGGTGTACAGCGTGTTGCCGGCCTCCATCGTCTTCATGGCGTTGGGGTTGGAGCCGTGGTTGGTGCCGGGCGCGACGCCGAAGAAGCCGTACTCCGGGTTGACCGCGTACAGCCGGCCGTCCTCACCGAAGCGCATCCAGGCGATGTCGTCGCCGAGGGTCTCGGCGCGCCAGCCCGGGATGGTCGGCTGGATCATCGCGAGGTTGGTCTTGCCGCAGGCGCTGGGGAACGCGGCCGCGATGTAGTAGGCCTTGTCCTCCGGCGAGATCAGCTTGAGGATCAGCATGTGCTCGGCGAGCCAGCCCTCGTCGTGCGCCATGGCCGACGCGATCCGCAGCGAGTAGCACTTCTTGCCGAGGAGGGCGTTGCCGCCGTAGCCGGAGCCGTAGCTCCAGATCTCGCGGTCCTCCGGGAAGTGGGTGATGTACTTGGTGTCGTTGCACGGCCACGGCACGTCCTTCTGGCCGGGCTCGAGCGGCGCACCCACGGAGTGCAGGGCCTTGACGAACGGCTTGTCGGTGCCCAGCTTCTCCAGAGCCGCGGCACCCATGCGGGTCATGATCCGCATGGAGACGACGACGTACTCCGAGTCGGTGATCTCGACGCCGAGCTTCGGGTCGTCCGCGCCGAGCGGGCCCATGCAGAACGGCACCACATACAGGGTGCGTCCGCGCATGCTGCCGCGGTACAGCTCGGTCATGGTGGCCCGCATCTCGGCCGGATCCATCCAGTTGTTGGTCGGTCCGGCATCGACCTCGTTGCGCGAGCAGATGAAGGTGCGCGACTCGACGCGCGCGACGTCCGACGGGTCGGAGTTACCCAGGAAGGAATTGGGCTTCTTCTCGTCGTTGAGGCGGGTGAAGGTCCCCGCCTCGACCAGCTGGGTGGTCAGCCGGTCCCATTCCTCGTCGGACCCGTCGGCCCAGACGACCCGGTCCGGCTGAGTGAGTTCGGCGACCTCCTGGACCCATGCGAGCAGCTCGGCATGCTGGGTCGGGGGTGTGCCGTCGGTGCCGTTCAGACCGGGAATGGTCACTGAGGTCATCAAACTCTCCTGGGGTGCGCCGGAACCGGATCCCTCCCCCGACCTGCGACGAACCGTCCCAGGGACCAGCGGCGGACCCGGACTCCCCCTCTCGGCAGGGGTACCACCCGCTTCCTCCGTGGCCGAACGGACGAGGCGGGCGCCGGATGTCCTATTCATAGAGGTTAACGCCGGACTTCGGGGTGATGGCAATCGGGGCCGGTCGGAAATGTCACAGAAACGATTCAGAGGGGCGACAGCGTACCCGCATCACACCCTCCCGGCACAGGCGATTTGCCTCACTTTCCCCCGTCCAGGTGACCTTCGTCAATCCGGGTCCAGGACTCTGCCCCGTCGACGTCGCGCCGGAACTGCCACACGCCGAACCGTCCGTCGTCGCCGAGTTCGGTGACCCGGTCGAACCAGCCGTCGGCGTCGGTGTCCGAGGCGACGACGAGAGCCTCCGCGGTGGTGAACGTGACGGTCTCGGGCAACCCGTCGCCGTCGACGTCCACGGCCGGGGGCAGCGCACCCGGACCGGCCGGGTCGAGCAGCGCCGGGGCCAGTCCCGGGACGAACGCCGGACGTCCCGGGGCGGGTGGGTCGGGTTCCCCGTCGTCGATACCGATCGAACCGTCCACCATCGTGCGCTCCTCACTCCCGCGTCACACCGTCGGACGCCGTCATCGCGTTGGACGCGCCCGCCCGGCCTCCGGTTCCCGCCCGGGCGAGTACCGCGAGATCGCGCTCGCAGGCCACCAGCTTCCCGGCCCGGTCCTCGGCGCGACGTCGCAGTTCGTCGTCGACGGCGGCGATGCGCTCCCGGGCGGCGGCGATCCGGGCGGCGCGCCCGGCGGCGACGGCGGCCCCGAGCCGCGCCTCGGCGTCGACGATCCGCTCGAGCGCGACTGCCTCGAGCTCGGCCCGCACGTCGACGAGTTCCTCGAGCGCCCACCGGCGCATCCGGTCCCGTTCGGCGAGCCGGCGCCGGATCCGCACCAGCCACCACGCCGCCGCCGCGCCGAGCAGCAGGCTCAGCGGTACCGTCGCCAGCTCGAGCCCGGGCACCAGGGACAGCGGGGACACCGCGACCCGCCCCAGCCCGGCCGCCGCCGAAGCACCGATCACCACGGTGAGGCGGTCCTCCACGGAACGTCGCGGGGACGGCGGCGCGAGACGCGGGGGCGCCACCGGCGGTCCGTCCGGTCGCTGTTCGGCCGGACCGATGCGGGCCAGCCGCGCGGTGACGACCGCATCCACCCGGACGTACAGGTCGCGCACCGCGTCGCCGAGCAGGTCCGGCACGCGCGCCGGGTCCACCGACTCGAGGGCGTCGCGGACCTCGGCGGACGCCGCCCGGACGGCCGCCGAGACGGCCTGTGCGGTGTCGAGACGGGCCCGTTGCAGCTCGGCGCGGAGACCGCCGTCGTCGGCGGGAGTGGACGCGCGCAGGCTCCACCGCGCCCGTTCGGCGCGCAGCGCCGCGGTGTCGTCGCCGGCGCGCAACTCGGCGGCCGCGCGGGCCACGAGGTGGCGGGTCTCGGCGACGACGGCGGTGCGCAGGGCCCGGTCCGTGTGCGGGCCCGCGACGAGCGCCGCTGTCAGGGCCTCGTGCAGGTCCACGATCCCGGATTCGAGCCGCAGCACCGCGCCCGCGTCGCCGCCGACGACGCGGGCGCGGGCGGCGAGCGACGTCCCGACGGGCAGCAGGGTCACCGGACCGAGCCAGGGCGCGTGCCGCTGCAGCAGCGCGACGTCCCGTTCGTGCACCTCCCGCCAGTCCGGGTGTGCGTCGATGCCGGTGAGGGCGCACACCACGCGGCCGGCGCCCCGTCCGGCGGACTCGAGGACGGCGAGTTCGGTCCGGCCGAGGTAGGCCGAGGCCTCGAACACCGTCAGCACGACGGTCGCGCGGCCGTCACGGACGTACTCCGGGGCCGCGTCGAGCGCGGAGAGTTCGTCGACGAGCGCTGCGCAAACGCAGCCGTCCACCCCGGCGACCCGGACCCGCGGCGGGCCCGACGGTGCGTGCAGCCGCGTCCATCCGTCCGGGTTCCAGCGGCGCACGACGTCGCCGACGTCGGCCGGGCTCATCACGCCGTCCCGAGGAGATCGTCGAGGGCGGCCTCGATGACGTCGCGGGCCCGCGGGCCGGCCGCGATGCCGGCCAGGTCGCGGGCGAGCGCGGCGGCCCGGCGGCGGCGCGCGGATCCGAGCCGGTCGGCCACCGCCGCCGGCGCCGACCCGGGCGCGAGGACCGGCCGTCGCACCTGCGCGGCGGCACGGGCGAACGCGGCGTCGGCGTCGTCGAGTCCCTCGGTCCGATCGAGCACGACGACGAGGCGCTCGTCGCGGCCCGGGACCGGTGCCGCCGGATCCGCGGAGCGGGCGAGGGCCGCCAGATCGGCGGGGTGTGCCCGCGCGGCGAGGACGAGGAGGACGACGTCCGCGTCGAGGACCGGTTCGGGCCGGTCCGGCGAGTCGAGTTCCGCGGCTTCGACGTGCGCGGCTTCGACGTGCGCGACCGTCGCGACCGCCGACTCGACGGCGGTGCGGAGGGTGGGACGGACCGCACCGCCGCGGCCGGCGATCTGCACCCGCAGCGGGGCGTCGTGCCGCTCGAGAGCGCACTGGGCCTGTCGGCCGGCTCCGGCGTCGAACCGGCCGATGTCCTCGACGATCTGCCGCCACCGAGCGTGCGCGGCCCCCGCATCCCCCACCATGACCACCCCCGTGTGTCGCCGCCGATTCTGGCAGAGGGGGCCGCCGACGGCAGCGGCCCGGGGCGGGGCACCCCGAGAGAAAACCCGGGGCACCCTGAGAAAACACTGTGGTCACATCAGTCCCTCCTGCCACAAACTCCGTCGATACGCGACAATGGTCGGGTGAACGACGCCGATCTGGACACGACCGAGACGCTGGAGCAGGGCCCGACCCGAGGAAACCGTCTGTACCCGCGGGTGACGAGTTTCCGCTCGCGGCGGGGTGCGCTGACGCTTCCGCAACAGGAGTCGTGGGACCGCTGCTGGCCCGAGCTGGGCCGCGACGTCGGCGACGACCGGCTCGACGTCGACGCCTGGTTCGGCCGTTCGGCTCCGGTCGTGCTGGAGATCGGCTCCGGCACCGGCACCGCCGCGGTGACGATGGCCCGCGCCGAACCGCACGTGAACCTCATCGCCGTCGAGGTCTACAAGCCCGGGATCGCGCAGACCCTGCAGCAGATCGAGCGCACCTACGACACCGACACGCCGATCCGGAACCTGCGGATCCTGCGCGGCGACGCCGTCGAGGTGCTCGAGCACATGGTGGCGCCCGAGTCGCTGACCGGAGTGCGGGTGTTCTTCCCCGACCCGTGGCCCAAGGCCCGCCACCACAAGCGCCGGCTCCTGCAGCCGCCGACGTTCGCCCTGATCGCGAGCCGGCTGCAGCCGGGTGGCGTGCTGCACGTGGCGACCGACCACGCCGAGTACGCCGAAGCCATCGCCGAGGCGGGCAACGCCGAGCCGTTGCTGACGAGCCTCGACTGGGACTCCCCCATCAGCCACGAACGCCCCGTCACGAAGTTCGAGGACAAGGCGCAGCGGGTGGGCAGCAGCATCACGGAGCTCGTGTGGGGGAAGATCAGGGCATGAGCGTCCACGAAGAACTGTCCGACGTGTCCGCGGCTCCCACGGCGGACGGCACCGAGCGGCGCGAGCGGGTGCTGCTCGTGTGGGACGCCCCGAACCTGGACATGGGTCTCGGTGCCATTCTGGGTGGCCGGCCCACCGCCGCGTACCGGCCGCGGTTCGACGCGCTCGGACGGTGGCTGCTCAGCCGCACGGCCGAACTCTCCCGCACCACGACGGCCACCCTCGAACCCGAGGCGACGGTGTTCACGAACATCGCGCCGGGCAGCGCCGACGTGGTGCGCCCGTGGGTCGAGGCGTTGCGCAACGTGGGTTTCGCGGTGTTCGCCAAGCCGAAGATCGACGAGGACAGCGACGTAGACTCCGACATGTTGCGGCACATCGCGCTGCGACGCAGTGAGGGTCTGGCGGGGGTGATGGTCGCCTCCGCCGACGGACAGGCGTTCCGGGAACCGCTCGAGGAGATCGCCGCCACCGGCGTGGCGGTGCAGGTCCTCGGTTTCCGCGAGCACGCCAGCTGGGCGGTCACGTCCGAGGTGCTCGACTTCCTCGATCTCGAGGACATCCCGGGGGTGTTCCGCGAGCCGCTGCCACGCGTGAGCCTGGACTCGCTGCCCGACGAGGGTGCCTGGTTGCAGCCGTTCCGACCGCTGTCCGCCCTGCTCGTGGGCCGCAAGAGCGTGGCCGAATAGGAGAGTTTCGTGTTCGACCGCTGGGGAGAGCTCGTCCACCGCGCGCGCTTCACCGTCATCGCGGTGATGGTCGCCGGTCTGCTCGGGCTCGCCGGGTACGGCGCGGGCCTGAGCGATCATCTCAGCCAGAGCGGCTGGGACGATCCCGGCTCGGAGTCCGTCGCCGCGGCGAAGCTGGCCGACGGAACCTTCGGCCGGGACACGAACGGCGACGTCCTCGCGTTGTACACGGCGCCGGAGGGCCGGACGGTCGACGATCCGGAGTTCGCGGCGAAGGTCAAGGACAGCCTGAACTCGCTGGTCGAGGACCACTCCGAGCAGATCCTGAAGATCAACGGCGCGTACTGGCCGACCAACGGGGCGCCCGCGGTGCCCGCCCTCGCGGACGAGTCCCGGCAGCACGCGGTGGCGTCGATCGCCATCGCCGGTGACAACGACACCGAGCTGACCAACAACTTCCGCGACGTGAAGGACGAGTTCCTCATCGACGGGGTCGACGTGCAGCTCGCCGGCCTGCAACCGATCTCCGGCGCCCTCAACGACACGATGGCGCAGGACATCAAGCGCATGGAACTGCTCGCCATTCCGGCGGTCGGCATCCTGCTGTTCTTCGTCTTCGGCGGCGTGATCGCGGCCGCGATGCCGCTGATCACCGGCGGACTGACGGTCGTCGCCGCCAACGGCATCGTGCGGCTCATCACGAACTTCACCGAGGTGAACTCGTTCGTCGCCCCGGTGGTGTCCCTGATCGGCCTGGGTCTGGCGATCGACTACGGCCTGTTCATGGTGTCCCGGTTCCGGGAGGAACTCGCCGAGGGTTACGCCACGCCCGCCGCGATCCGGCGCACGGTGATGACGGCGGGACGCACCGTGGTGTTCTCCGCCACGATGGTCGTCACCAGCCTCGGCGGCCTGCTGCTGTTCCCGCAGGGATTCCTCAAGTCCGTCGCCTACGGCGCGATCGCGACGGTGTCCCTCGCGGCGATCACCTCGATCACACTGCTGCCCGCCATGCTGGCCATCCTCGGCAGGAACATCGACAAGTGGGGCTGGTCCCGGTTCGGGCAGATCCAGTCCAACGAACAGATCGAGAACAGCATCTGGGGACGCATCACCCGCTGGGTGATGCGCAACCCGCTCAAGGTCACGATTCCCACCGTGATCGGCCTGCTGCTGCTCATCGTGCCGCTGACCGGCATCAAGTTCGGCGGCATCAACGAGACCTACCTGCCGCCCGACCATCCGACACGGCTCGCCCAGGAGCAGTTCGACGACCTGTTCCCCGGCCAGCGCGCCGAGCCGGTACGCATCGTCGTCCGCGGGGCCGAGGGGGGCGACCTCAACCAGATCATCCAGACGGCCAGCTCGGCCCCCGGCCTGGTGGAGAAGTTCACCATCGAGGGCCCCGCCCGGGACGGCGTCCGCGTCGTCAAGGCCGGCCTCGAGGACCGCAACAACTCCGCGGAGACCATCGACTACCTGCATGCGGCGCAGTGGCCCGACGGCGTGGAGGTACTCGTCGGCGGGACACCGGCGATCGAGCAGGATTCGATCGCCGCCCTGATGAACACGCTGCCGCTGATGGTGACGGTGGTCGTGGTGCTCACGACCCTGCTGATGTTCCTGGCCTTCGGGTCGCTGGTGCTGCCGATCAAGGCGGCGCTGATGAGCGCCCTGGGTCTGGGCTCGACCCTGGGCATCCTCACGTGGATCTTCATCGACGGCCACGGGGCCGGCCCACTGAACTTCACCCCCGGCCCCATCATGTCGCCGGTGCTCGTGCTCATCATCGCGATCATCTACGGCCTGTCCACCGACTACGAGGTGTTCCTGCTCTCCCGCATGGTCGAAGCCCGCTCGCAGGGGGCGAGCACCACCGAGTCCATCCGGATCGGCACGGCCCACACCGGCCGCATCATCACGGCCGCAGCGCTGATCCTGATCGTCGTGACCGGTGCCTTCGGCTTCTCCGAACTGGTGATGATGAAGTACATCGCCTACGGCATGATCGCGGCCCTGATCATCGACGCCACCGTCATCCGCATGCTGCTCGTTCCGGCGACGATGAAACTGCTCGGCGACGACT
The DNA here is from genome assembly GCF_000256505.1 of Rhodococcus sp. P14. Taxonomy (NCBI): domain Bacteria; kingdom Bacillati; phylum Actinomycetota; class Actinomycetes; order Mycobacteriales; family Nocardiaceae; genus Rhodococcus; species Rhodococcus sp. P14. Next base: position 15,555 of record NZ_AJFC01000124.1, read on the forward strand.
GCTGGTGGGCGCCGGCGTGGATGAAACGCATCCAGGCCAAGATCGGGCTCGCCGAACCGATCCTCGACAACGAGCTCATGCCGCAGGACGTGCCGGAGCTGATCACCGTCGGCATGTTCGGCCCGGCCACCGTCGCAGCCACCGGATCGCATCGACTGCCGACCGTCGCCGGCGTCGCCCTGGACGATCCGATGACGCAGCCGCTGCCGAAGATCGCCGCACCCCGCTCGGCCGCCGAACAGCGACGCGTGCGCGACCTGCAGCCGCCCGTCCGCCGGTCGGCGCCGCCGCGCCCCTCACGCCCGGTGGAGCCCCCGGCACGGGCACCGGAGGATCGGGACCGGCCGCCCCGCCGCCCGACCGGTGCCGCCCCGGCCTCGCCGGCACGGCCGCAGCAACCGGCGGCCCAGAATCCGTCGGGCCGGATCCCGGCACCGACGCCACCCCGGCCGGCTCCCGCCCAGGACAGTCCCCGTCCGCTCGCTCAGGACAGTCCCCGTCCGCCCGCCCAGGACAGTCCCCGTCCGCCGGCACCCGAACCGCGGCCACCGCGCGCCGAGCCGACGCAGGCGCCGCAACCGCTGCCGCAACGTCCCCTGCCCCAGCGGCCCCGCCCGCAGCAGGCCCCGGATCCGCAGGCGCCGTCCCCGGCCCCGAGCGGCGAGCCGGGCGGCGTTTCCCCCGCGGGGCGGCCCGCCACGCCCCCGTTGCCCCGTCGGCAACGCGGCGACGTGCCACCCCCGGTGACGCAGACCTACGTGCGTCCACAACCGCCGCAACCGCGCTCTTCCGGCGCACCCGTCCGGGACCCGCAGGCGATCGAGAACTGGCTCTCACAGCTACGCCGGGCGAATCCGCGGACGGCGGATCAGCCGGTCACCGGCGATCGGACGCAGACGACACCGCCGGCGGAGACCGGCGCCCCCACCGACGACGCCCCGGCCCAGCGGGCGCAGGCCGACGAGCAGCACGCGCAGGGCGGCCGGCACGGCGGAGCCGAGAACAGCCAGTCGATCAGCGTGAGCGAACTGATCGCGCGGCAGCGCCGCGACTGACCCGCCGCGACTGACCCGCCGCGACTGACCCGCCGCGACTGACCCGCACGGATCAGTCCTCGTCGTGCCCCGACTCCGACGAGCCGGCTTCCCGGCCGGCGAACGCCTTGGCGTAGCGGGTGCCGACCGCGAGCAGTAGCAGGCCCACGACGATGAAGGCGACGACCCGCCACACCCCTTCGAGGGCGGCGAGGTCGAAGAGGAAGAGCTTGGCGAGGGCGGCACCGGTCAGCGACAGCCCGGCGGCCAGCGCGGCATGCGCATACTCGGTGCGGGCGAGACCGAACGCCAGCATCGCGGTCGCCGCGATCATCCAGCAGATGGTCGCGGCGGCGTGCCCGGCGACGAACCCCGCATCCGCGCCGCCCAGGAGGACGCCGGCCGTGACGAGGGCGGTGGTCACCGCGTACAGCACCACGAGCGCCGCGCCGCTCCACACCCAGGGCACGCCCCGGTCCCGGACGAGATGCAGTCGTGTCGCCGTCCACGCGAACAGCAGCGTGACCGCGGCGAGCAGGACCGACGTGACCAGCGTGGTCACGTCGAGGCGGTCCACCGCCTGCATCCGGTCGGTGAGATTCTCGATTTCGGCCCCGTCGTAGAACATCGCGCCGCCGAGCACCCAGAAGCCGAGGCCGGCGACGAACAGCAGACGTGAGCGCATCGATGCGGCCGCGCCTGCATAACCGGCGGCGACGGCGAGCAGGACGGTGGCGGCCGCGTCGGGGCTCGCACCGGTGAGGCATGCGTGCAGCAGCGCGAACGCCGCCACCGCGGCGGACGCCACCCGAAGCGGGCGCGACCGGGGGCCGGCGAGCGCGAACAGCGCGAGGTACCCGGCGGCGGCCGTGGCTTCGAGTGCGACGGCGGGCCACCGGTCCAGCCTTGTTCCGACCGTGAGCAGCGGCAGTGCCGCGATCGCCAGGCACACCGCGGCGACGACGTCGCCCGGGTCCCGGCGCAGCAGCAGCACCGCGGTGCCGGCGACGAAGACGGCCACCGCCACCGGGAATCCGACCAGCCAGGCCTGCTCGCCACGGTCGGCTAATTCGCCCCCGCCGATCGTCGCCTGCAGGACCGCGACGATCGGCACGACCCGCGCGAGATGCAGCAGCGCCCAGTTGCGCTGCCACTGGGCCGGGAAGCTCGCGACGAGCAACACCAGCAGGAAGCCGAGCAGCGGCAGCGGGTCGCCCTCCGACAGGACCGGGGCGAGCAGTGCGGCACCGAGCACGAGCAGCACGGCCAGGATCCGGTCCGACCAGCGCACCGCGAGCGCGACGCCCGCGCCGGCGACGACGAGCGCGGCGGCCAGACCGACGACCGCCGGCACCCACCGGTAGTACGCGGTCGCGGCGAAGACCACCAGGTAGCCGCCCGCGAAACCGGTCGCGGCCAGGGCGGCCCCGCCGACGCGTCCGCCCTCGCGGCGGTGCACCCGGATCCCGGCAGCCACGAGCGCGGCCGACAGCACCGCACCGGAGACGACGCGGGGCACGGGACCGAAGATCCCGGCCTGTGCGGCGAGCACGAGCAGCATCACGACGCCGATGAGGGTGACCGCCACCCCGGCGACGGCGAGCAGGCGGCTGATCACGCCGTCGCGCTGCCACCACGGTTCCCGCGCCGGTGCCGACGGTTTCGGTGGGGCCACCGGCGGGACCGGCCGTCGGGGTGGCGGCGGGGTCCGCGTCATGGACGGCGCCGGCGGCGGGGCCGGCACCGGGCTCGGGGTCGGGGCCGGTACGGGCGCCGGTACGACAGCGAGGCGGTCGAGCTGGGCCCGTAGGTGTGCGACGTGCGCGCCGACGGCGTGCAGGTGCTGTTCGAGCGCGTAGCACTCGCCGGACAGCTGGGCGACGAGCCGCGGATCGAGACCGGGCGGAGTCGGCGTACTCATGCCTACATGGTCCGCGGCCCGGCGTCCGTGGGCATGAGTATCACTACCGCACATGCGGCTCGGGTACTGCTGCCTAGCCCAGCAGTTTGCGTAGGGTCGTCCCCAGCGGGTGTTTGACGTTGACGGAACCGAGGCGGACGGTCCCGTCGACGATCAGGTGCAGCGGACCGAACGGGGGTCCGTTGCGCACCTTCGACTGGGCACTCGCGGCGACCGTGTCGAGACCGTTGATGTCGGCCGTGGCCTCGGCGGGGACGATCAGGGTGAGGGAGCTGAGGTAGTCGTCGACCTGGATCCGCACGACCTGGGTGCGCATGACGGCCTCGGTGAAGTCGAGGGTCACCGAGGACATCAGGGTGTCGAGCCGCAGCACCGGTGGCACCTCCCACCGGCCCTTGCGGCTGAGGGTGGACATCCGGCCACGGATGGTGGGTACCTGCATGTGCGGGGACGGCGCGGGATACACCGGGCCGGACACGGGTGGGGCGGAATGCCCCGGGCCGGGCACGGGTGGCGCCGGGACGGGACCGGGCTGGGCGGGGTGCGGCAGGTATTCGGGCCGCACCTGCACGCCGGGCAGGTCGACGAGCACGGCGTTCAGTTCTCCGCGGGTCTTCGCGGCCAGCGCGGTGTCCATCCGCTCGGTGAACTCCCCCAGCGACAGCATCCCCTGCCCCACCGCCCGTTGCAGCAACGTTCCGACGTGTTCGCGCTCGGCGTCCGAAACACGCAGATCCCTCGACTCCATGATCGACAGGGTAGGCGCTGCCGCGCTTGCCGGACGATCATGAAGCGAGGAATCGTCGGGCTCAGACCACCGAGGCGGGCCACCGCGCCGCGGACGCGAAGACCCCGGCGGGGTCGTAGGCCGCGCGGATCCCGGCGAGCCGCGCACGCTGGGCCGGGGTCCACGCCCTCGCCACCCGAGCGGCAGGGACACCGTCCGCCGCGCCGGCGAAGTTCGTCGATGCACCCCCGGTTCCCCACGGCGCGAGTGCCCCGACGACGGACTCGAGGGCACCGGGCACCGCGTCGGCGACGGGCGGCGCCAGCACACCGACCGTGAACAGGTTGAACGCGGCGTCGCGACCCCCGACCGCGTTGGCGGTCTCCGGCGGCGCGCTCAGGGCGCCACCCATCGCGCGGAGCTCGGCGAACGCGATCGGCAGCCCGCCGGCGGGACCGGCGACCGCGAGCAGGGCGTCGAGGGCGGCGTCCGGGAGTTCCCGCAACAACACGGAACGTTCCGCGGCGGGCATCGGATCGGTGGGGTCGGCATGGATCGAGCCCAGCGCCGGGTACACGATCTCGGCGACGGTGTCGAGGATCGGGGTGGCCGCCGCCCGCATCGGGGCGAGCACTGCCACCCCGTCCTCGTGGTCGTCGACGTGCGCGAACCGCACGTGCACGGCGGTGCGGCCGCGCAGCGGCTCGGGCAGGACGGGCAGGGGCGGGAAGTTGACGATCGCCAGCGAGCTGGACACGGACATCGGCGCGGCGGAAATCCAGTCCCGCCAGCGGCGCAGCACGGCCGGTGCGTCGGCGATGTCGTAGAAGAGGCCGCCGCCGTCGAGGGTCTGGATGGGGAGCAGCTCGAAGGTCATCTGGGTGACGATCCCGAACGCCGCGCCGCCGCCGAGCAGCGCCCAGAACAGGTCGGGTTCCTCGTCGGGGGTGACCCGCCGCAGCTGTCCGTCGGCGGTGACGACCTCCATCCGCAGCACCCGGTCGGCCGCGAAGCCGTGGGTGCGGGCGATCGGTCCGAGACCACCGCCGAGGGTGTACCCCACCACGCCGACGTCGGGCGACGACCCGGCCAGCGGTGCCAGCCCGTGCGGGGCGGCCGCATCGAGCACCTGCCGCCAGCGGACCCCGGCCTCGACGGTGGCGGTGCGCTCGGCCCGGTTGATGCTCACCCCGTCGAGGAGGGCGGTGTCGACGAGGATGCTGTTCTCCGGTGCGGGGGCCGCGCCGTGGCCGGTGGCCTGCACCGCGACGGTCAGTCCGCACTCGGCCGCGATCCGGACGGTGGTGGCGACGTCGGCGGCACTCGAGGCGACCACCACCGCGGCGCTGCGATGCACGGTGGCGACGTTGAAGCCGGTGGCGGACAGGCGGTACCCCTCGTCGCCGGGGGCGTGGACCGCGCCGGCGACGGCGGTGCGGAGGCGGTCGGCGACGGACGTGGCGGCCAGGGTCGGGGACGGCTGGTGGGACATGATGCTCCTCGGTGGGGACGACTCGGGGTCCCCTCCAGGACAGCGAACGGGGCTTAGCTGCCGCTTAGCTCCGGCTGGGCACCGACGTGCCCCGTCCGGCACAGCCGGTCGAGCAGCGCGCTCACCTCCGCGCGGTCCAGGCCGGCGCCGAGACCGACGTACCGTTCGAACTCGGTCCCCCCGAGCGCATCGCGGACGACCGCCACCTCGCGCGGGCCGTCGACGGGATCCATCACCTCGGGCAGGAAGCCGATGCGGCCACCGAGGGCACGGACCGCGCCGAGCAGCATCGCGCCGACGTCGGGTGTGCCGAGCCGGGCCACCAGGGCCGCGGCGCTGTGGACGAGTACCAGCCACGACGTCACGTCACCCTCGGCCTCGAGAACCGGCTGCATCACCCGGACCGCGTCGAGCGCCGCATCCGTGTCCCCGACGTCCATCGCGGTGCGCATGAGGGTCCACGACGCCGAGCCGACCGCCCAGCCGTGGCCGCAGCGCTCGCCCGTCTCGACGGCCTCGCGCAACACCTGCTGGGCCCGCTCGGGCCGGCCGAGGAAGCGCAGGATCATGCCCTCGATGAGCAGCGCGTCGGCGCGCTGCCACACGGCACCCTCCCGGCGCAGGACGTCGGCACTCTCGTGGGCTGCGCGCAGGAACTCCTCGGACGGTCCCGTGATCGCGGAGCAGTACGCCCACCAGGAGCGCATCCATGCCTCGGTGACGGCATCGCCGGTGCGCGCCGCGGTCTCGGCGGACCGGAGCAGCGCGGCCGCCGCGGTGGCCGGGTCGCCCGCCAGGTAGGTGAGTCCGCCCAGTCCGGTCAGCGCCGACGACAGGGTCGCATCCGGGACGACGGCGGCGGACCCCTCCACCGCCCCGAGCCCCGCCGAGATCACCCCGAGGCCCTCCCGGATGTGCCCGCGCCGGTACCAGAACCAGTAGAGCGCTCCGGCGAGTTCGAGCAGGTAGACGGCGTCGCCGGCGGCTGCGGCGGACGCCGCCGCGGCGCGGTGCTCGGCGATGTCCGCCGTCAGGGCGTCGAACGTCTGCCGCGCCCGGGAGCCGCGCAGGTGCGGCGTCGCCGCGAGGGCCCGCCGCAGCACGAACCGGCGGTGCACGACGGCGGTCCGGTCCCGTTCGGACGCGTCCACGCGTTCCAGGGCGAACTCCCGGATCGTCTGCAGCATCGAGTACCGCCGCGGCGACGACGCCGGTTCCACGCGTAGCAGCGACCGTCGCACGAGGGCGGTCAGCGGCGGCAGGACGCTCAGCGGCGGCGCGCTGCCGTGCACGGCGGCGGCGCCCTCGAGATCGAAGCTGCCGGCGAACACCGCCACCTCGCGCAGCAACCGCGCCTGCTCGTCGTCGAGGAGCCGGTAGCTCCACTCGATCGCGTCGGCGAGTCCGCGTTGCCGAGGCGGAGCGGTGCGAGAGCCGCCCTGCAGCAGCGCGAACCGGTCGCTCAGCCCCTCCGCGATCTGCTGCTCGGACAGCACCCGCAGCTGTGCCGCCGCCAGCTCGATGCCCAGCGGGATCCCGTCGAGCTCGGTGCAGATGCGGCGCACGGGCTCGGTCACCGCGTCGTGGATCGTCCAGCCCGGCACCACCCCGGCGGCCCGGACGCCGAACAGCTCGACGGCCGCGTCCTCGTCCAACGGCGGCACCTCGTAGACCCATTCGCCGTCGAGGCCGAGCGGCTCCCGGCTCGTCGCCAGGATCCGCACGCCGGGGCAGCGCTCGAGCAGCGCCGTCACCAGCTCCACGACCCCGTCGAGCAGGTGCTCACAGTTGTCCAGGACGAGGACGAACTCGCGGGGGGCGAGGACCGTCGCCAGGTGATCGACGGTTCCGGGGCCGAGGATCTGCAGGGCTGCCGCCACGGTCGCGGCGACCAGCGCGTCGGCGCGCACCGCCCCCAGGTCCACGAACCACGGTCCGTCGGCGCGGCGTTCACCGCCGTGGCGGCACACCTCCACCGCCAGACGTGTCTTGCCGACCCCGCCGGGGCCGACGAGCGTGACCAACGGTTCCCGGGCCACCGCCGCACCGACCTCCGCGAGTTCACGGCCGCGGGCGACGAGGGCGGTGCGTGGGCACGGCAGAGTGGAGTTCGGGTTCCGCGGGGCCGCGGCCGCCGGCGGGATCGCCGTGCCGAGCAGCCGCGCGTCGTCCTGCCGCAGCACCGCCGTTTCGAGTTCGCGCAGTCCGGTGCCCGGTTCGATGCCGAGTTCACCGTCGAGCACGGTGCGCACGCGGCGCAGCGCCGCCAGCGCGTCCGCCTGCCGGCCCGCCCGGTAGAGGGCGACGACCAGCAGTTCCCAGGCCCGTTCGTCGAGCGGGTGCGCGGCGACGAGCCGCTCGGCGGTCTCGACGACGTCGGCGCCGCCCAGGTCCAGCCGGATCTGCAGCAGGGCCTTGCAGGTGCGCAACTCGACCGCCGTCAGCCGGGCGACTTCGGGGCGCACGAACTCGGCGTCGGCGACGTCGGCGTAGGGCGACCCGCGCCAGCACGAGAGGGCTGTCGCGTACGCCTCGGCGGCGGCCTGAGCGGCGCCCTGCTCGCGCAGCCGGTCGCCCCGCGCGACGAGGTCGGTGAACCGGACGGCATCGATCTGCTCGGCGGCGACGGCGAGCCGGTACCGCGAGCCCTCCCGGACGATCACGCCCTCGTCCCCGCGCGGCCGCTGCGGGCTGAGCCGGTCGCGCAGTTTGGAGACGGCGAAGTGCAGCGAGCTCGTCTTCGGGTCGTCGACGTCGTGCCAGACCTGCTCGAGCAGCCGCTCACCCGACACGTCGCCCGGGAACGCGACGACGAGCGCGGCAAGCAGGGCGCGCTGCCGGATGCCACCGAGGTCGACGGGTCGTCCGTCGACGCTGACGGCGAAGCCTCCGAGTACGCCGAGCGCCACGCCAGGGGTAGTCATCCGCGCTCCGCCTTTCGATCGAGCACGCCACCGCCGCAACCGGACTGCGGAAGCGGTCGAATTCTAGAGGACCGGTGACGCCCGGTGCGCTAGTCCAGTCCCTGTTCGATCGCGTACCGGGTCAGCTCGACGCGGTTGGCCAGCTGCAGCTTGCGCAGCGTGGCCTGGACGTGGTTCTCCACCGTGCGGTGGCTGAGGGTGAGCCGGGCGGCGATCTGCTTGGCCGACAGTCCCTTCGCGACGAGCCGCAGCACCTCGGTCTCGCGTTCGGTGAGGGTGGGCGGGGCGGGGGCGCGCCGGCCGGAGTCCGACGACATGCGGCGGTACTCGCCGGAGGACATGCGGCGGTACTCGCCGAGGACCAGACCGGCCAGGCCGGGCGTGAACACCGCCTGCCCGGCAGCGGTCGCCCGCACGGCCTCGGCCAGCTCGGCGGCCGACGCGCTCTTGACCAGGTACCCGCAGGCACCGGCCTTCACGGCCCCGAGGACGTCGTCCCGCTCGGAGGACGCGGACAGCACCAGCACGCGGCTGGCTGGGGAGGCCCGGAGCACGGCGACGGTGGCCTCGGTGCCGGTGCCGTCGGGCAGCGTCATGTCCATCAGCACGACGGCCGGCTGCACCGCCGCGGCCCGGCGCGCGGCCGCACCGACGCCGTCGGCGGTGGCGACGACCCGGAAGCCCGCCGCGTCGAGGTCCCGCGAGACGCCGTCGCGCCACATCGGGTGGTCGTCGACGACCATCACCGTGATCGGGCCGCTCGTCGCGCTGTCCTCACCCACCTCGTGCTCCCCTCTTCGGAATCCGGATCTCCCATTCGGTGCCCGCACCGGGCGCGCTGTCGAGCACCGCGACGCCACCGAGCCACTGCGCGCGGCCGACGATCGACTTCGACACACCCATCCGGCCCTCGGCGCGGGCCTCGGCGAGCCGCCCGTCCGCGATGCCCTTCCCGTCGTCGCGGACGCTGAGGATCACCTCGTCGCCGAGGTCCTCGACCAGCACGTACGCCTTCGCCCCGGCACCCGCGTGCAGCGTGGTGTTGGTCAGCGCCGTGGTGGCGATCGCCGCCAGTTCCGCGGCGCGGACGCGGTCGAGCAGGACCGGGTCGGCGGGCGCCGAGACGGTGACGCCGGCACCGGCCTGGCCCCGCAGCAGCGCCCGCAGGTCCACGAGTTCGTCGCCGCGGTCGAGCCGGGTGCCCTGTTCGGAGACGAGCATCCGCAGCGCGGCCTCCTGCTCCCCGGCGAGCCGGGCGAGTTCGGCGGCCTCCCCGCCGAGAGCGGTGCCCCGGCGCCGCACCAGGGCCAGGACCTGCAGCACCCCGTCGTGCACCTCGCGGGCGAGCCGGTCGCGTTCCTCGGTGGCGGCCGCCACCCGCACGGCCTGCTCGAGCTGCCGGTGCGCGCGCCGGGCGGTGGTGGTGGCGAATCCCATCGCGACGCCGACCGCGACGAGGACGGGGGCGGTCGCGTCCCGCCACAGGTCGAGGTTGATCTGGTCGCGGACCACCGCGCTGACCGAGGCCATCGCCAGCGCGGATGCCACGCCGGCGGCGGGACCGCCGAGGATCGCGGCCGAGAGCACCGCGTTGGCGACCCAGAGGGTGGTGGGCAGCGTCTGATGGGCGCTGTACCAGTCGTGGTCGGCGACGAGCCGCGTCGCGCCCATGAGTGCGACCGCGACGACCTGATCCATCCCGACCACCACGGCGCGCCGGCCGACTCCCTGCGACAGCAGCACCGCCGACACGCCGGACCACACCGCCAGCAGCGCGACGAAGAACCAGCTGAGCTGCGGGGAGGTGTAGTGGGTGACGGTGGAGAACTGGGAGCTCACGGCGTAGACGACGGTGACGAGCCGGAACACCTGCGCGGCCCGCCACAGCGGCGCGTCCGGGTCGGCGCCGATCCGGTCCCGGGCGGGTGCGGCGGGCACGGCGACGCGACGCGGCGGCCTGTCGTCGGCTCTGCGCCGGACCATGCGGACGTTCCCCTTCCCGGTCGATCGTCGCGCCGAGGGTAACCGCCCGAAACGCCCGGATCACGACCATGGTGCGCTGTGACGGTGGGCACAGTGGTTTGATTTGATGTCGTGTTGGGGTCCTATCGAGCCGTCGCGGCGACGTTGCGTAGTCGCTGGCCGCTCTACATGGCCTCGATGGGGGCGTCGAACCTGTTCGGCGCGCTGCTGGTGTTCGCGTTCGTCCGGTACGGCATCCCGCTGTCCGAGAACGAGAACATCATCGCGGACCGGGTCCGCAACTTCGCGGTGTTCGCGGTGTATCTGGTGTTCGCCGGGATCGTGAGCCTGACGGCCGCGGCCCTGATGCTGCGGGCGGTGGTGCGGTGGCAGCTGCGCGGCGGCCCGCCGACCCGATCCGAGCAGATGTCCGCGCTGCACGCGCCGCTGCGGCAGGCGATCGTGCACCTGGTCCTGTGGATCCTCGGCGGCGTGCTGTTCGTGTTCCTCACCGCGGAGGAGATGCCGGAGCTGGCGGTGGCGGTGGCGATCACCGTCGCGATGGCCGCCACGAGCACGTTCGGGTTCACGTACATGCTCGGCGAGCGGATCCTGCGGCCGGTGGCGGCGCGGGCCCTGAGCGAGGGGGAGTTCGACCGGACCCTCGCGCCGGGTGTCGGTACGCGCCTCGCCATGACGTGGGGGCTCGGCACGCTGATGCCGGCCGGCGGCATCGCCCTGCTGTGCGTCACGCAGTTGACCACCGACGTCGAGTTCCCGGTGGACGCGATGGCCTGGGCGGTGCTGGCGCTGTCGGTGATGGCGATCGGTCTGGCGGGGGTGCTGTCGTCGCTCACCGCGGCCCAGATCTCCGACCCGGTCAAGCAGCTGCGCTGGGCCATCGAGCGGGTCCAGCGCGGCGCGACGGACGTGCAGGTCGAGGTGTTCGACGGCAGCGAGATCGGCCGCCTGCAGGTCGGCTTCAACCGGATGATGGCCGAGTCCGACGAGCGGCGGCGGCTGCGCCAGCTGTTCGGTCAGCACGTCGGCGAGGACGTGGCCCGCCGTGCCCTGCAGTACGGCACCGAGCTCGGCGGGGAGACCCGCTACGTCGCAGTGCTGTTCGTGGACATGGTGGGATCGACGGCGACGGCGGCCGAACGCCCGCCGGGCGAGGTCGTCGAGCTGCTCAACGAGTTCTTCCGGGTCGTGGTGGACGTCGTCGACCGGCACCACGGCTTCGTCAACAAGTTCATGGGCGACGCGGCGCTGGCGATCTTCGGCGCTCCGCTGGACCGGCCCGACGCGCCCACCGCCGCGCTCGCGGCGGCCCGGGAGCTGCGATTCGCGCTGGACGAGATCACCGATCTCGACATCGGCATCGGGGTCTCGGCGGGGCTGGCGGTGGCCGGCAACATCGGCGCGGCCGAACGGTTCGAGTACACCGTCATCGGCGATCCGGTGAACGAGGCGTCGCGGCTGACCGAACTGGCGAAGCTGCGGCCGAGCCGGGTGCTCGCGTCGTCGAGCGCGTTGTACTTCGCCGACGACGAGGAACGGGCCCACTGGGAGCTCGGCGACGAGGTGCAGCTGCGGGGCCGCCGCCGGGTGACGCATCTCGCCTGGCCGGTGCGGTATCCGGAATCGGGCCACGAGTGACGGACGGCCGGACGAGTCGGCGACGAAAAGGACGATCCACCCTCCGGTCCGCTTGGCTACGCTGAATCCTGTGGCGCAGCCCCGACGTGATCCGCCAGCACCCGACGCCACGCGGCGCCGGGGTCGCTTCGGGCGGGTGAAGTGGCTGCTCGCCGTGGCGCTGGTCGCCCTGCTGGTCGTCGAGGGCATCTACCTGTGGCCGACGCTGGCCGACTCCTGGCGCGCTCTGACCGAACTGCACTGGGGCTGGCTGGCCGCGTGCATCCTCGCGCAGGCCCTGTCGCTGAGCGGCTTCGCGGAAGTCCAGCGACGGCTGCTGCGCGCCGGGGAGGTCGTCGTCGGGCACGTGCGCTCGGCGTCGGTGATCTATGCGAGCACGGCGATGGCGGTGACGTTGCCGGCCGGTCCGGTGTTCTCCACCGCGTTCACCTACCAGCAGACCCGGCGCTGGGGTGCGACGCCGGTGGTGGCGTCGTGGCAACTCGCGGTCTCGGGGGTGATCGCGGCGGTGACGCTCGCAGCGGTCGGCGTGGGCGGCGCGTTCGCGGTCGGTACGCGGGTGAGCCCGGTGACGCTGGTGCTGTCGGTGGCCGGGGGGATCGCGTTGATCGTCGGTGTCCGGTACGCGTCCCGCAATCCGTCGTCCGTCGAGTCGGCCGGGGCGTGGGTTCTCGCGCGCGTCAACCGCCTGCTGCGCAAGCCGGCCGACACCGGGTTGGAGAAGTTCGAGCAGGTCCTCGGGCAGATCGAGGCGGTGCACCTGGGTCGGCGCGACGGGCTCGCCACGATCGGCTGGTCGGCCGTGCACCGGGTCTTCGACGTCGCGTGTCTGGGGTTCGCGTGCTGGGCGGTGGGCGGGGAGCCGTCGCTGCCGGGACTGCTGATCGCGTTCGCGGCCGCCAAGGCGGTGGGGAGCATTCCGCTCGCGCCCGGCGGGCTGGGTTTCGTCGACGGCACGTTGATCGCCACGCTCACCGCGGCCGGGATGAGTGCCTCGCAGGCCCTGGCGGCGGTGTTCGTGTACCGGGGCGTGAGCTTCATCCTGGTCGCGCTCGTGGGGTGGACGGTGGTGGCTTTCAAGTTCCGGACGAGCCGGCACGAGGAGGACATCGACGCCGATCTCGAACGCGAGGAACACGCCCGTTCGGTGCTCGAACGACGTCGCGGCCGGGCCGCGAGCGAGGGCACCCCCGCGCCGGAGTGAGATCCACTTCACATCGCAAGTAGTTGCGGAATCAACCATTGGATGCGATCGTTGACTGCATCGAAGGTTGAAACTTCAACCAATACTCGACCAGGAGGAGCACCCATGACCACCGCCGCCACCACCGCCACCTTCCCCGGGCTCACCGCCGGCACCTGGGTCATCGACTCGGTCCACTCCACGGTGGGCTTCACCGTCCGGCACCTCGTCGTCAGCAAGGTGCGCGGCACGTTCGACGACTTCTCGGGCGCCGTCACCGTCGCCGAGGACGGCACGGTCGCCGTCGCCGCCGAGATCCAGGTCGCGTCCATCGACACCAGGAACGCCGATCGCGACGCCCACATCCGCTCCGCCGACTTCTTCGACGCCGAGCAGTTCCCGACCGCGACCTTCCGGTCCACCGGCGTGCGCACCGCCGGAAGCGACTACGTGGTCGACGGCGAGTTCACCCTGCACGGCGTCACCAAGCCCGTCGAACTGAAGCTCGAGTTCAACGGAGTGAACCCGGGTATGGGCCAGGGCCCGGTCGCCGGCTTCGAGGCCACCACCGTCCTCAACCGCAAGGACTTCGGCATCTCCATCGACATGCCGCTCGAGGGCGGCGGCGCCGTCGTCGGCGACAAGATCACCATCAACCTCGAGATCGAGGCCGGCCTGCAGGCCTGATCCCGTCCCGCACAGCGAGCGCTCTCCCGTCCCGGAGGGCGCTCGCTGTCGTCGTCGCCCTACGCTGGACGACGTGAAGAAGTACGCACCCGCCCTGATCGACGTCGTCCTGGTCATCGTGTTCGCCGCGCTCGGACGCGCGAGTCACGACGAGGGGGTCGATCTGGTCGGACTCGCGAGCACGGCATGGCCGTTCCTGGCCGGCCTGACCGCGGGATGGATCGCGACGGCTGCGCTCTACAAGGAGAAGTTCGATCCGTGGCTGGTCGTCCCGACCGGCGTGCTCGCCTGGCTGTCCACCGTGGTCGTCGGGATGCTGTTGCGGGTCGTCACCGGCCAGGGCACCGCCGGGTCGTTCATCGTCGTCGCATCGATCGTGCTCGCGGTGTTCCTGCTCGGGTGGCGCCTGCTGGCGGGCCTCTGGGCGCGCCGACGCGTCGACGCCGCCTGACCGTTCCGCCCCGTCCGAGCCGTAGTGCGCATATCGGACAGGGTCCGGGGCGAACGCCGTCCGGGAGACCGGGGCTGTGCGAGAGTGACAGCCATGAGCGAGACCGCGCCGCCGCCCGAACGGACTCGGGAACGAACCTTCTTCGGCCAGCCCTTCGCCCTGGCCAACCTGTTCGGTGTCGAGATGTGGGAGCGATTCTCCTTCTACGGCATGCAGGGCATCCTGATCTACTACCTGTACTACTCGGCCGCCGACGGTGGACTGGGGATCAGCGAGCTGGCCGCGACGTCGATCGTCGGCGCGTACGGCGGCACGGTCTACCTGTCGACGATCCTCGGCGCCTGGATCGCGGACCGGCTGCTCGGTTCCGAACGCACGCTGTTCTACAGCGCGATCCTCATCATGCTCGGCCACATCTCGCTGGCTCTGCTGCCCGGACTCGCCGGAGTGGCGGTCGGCCTGGTGTTCGTCGCGGTCGGCAGCGGCGGCCTCAAAGCCAATGCGACGTCGCTCGTCGGTGATCTCTACGACGAGCAGGACACCCGTCGCGACGCCGGGTTCTCCATCTTCTACATGGGCATCAACATCGGGGCGCTGATCGGTCCGCTGCTCACCGGGTGGGCGCAGACCGAGCTGGGCTTCCACTACGGATTCGGCCTGGCCGCGATCGGCATGGCGCTCGGCCTGATCCAGTACACCCTCGGCCGCAAGCACCTGCGCGGGATCGGCGCCACGCCCCCGCACCCGCTGCCCGCCACCCAGCGGGTCCGCGCCGCCGGGATCGCCCTCGTCGTGCTCGCCCTGATCGCGGTGCTGTTCGCGACCGGACTGGTCACCGTCGACAACCTGTCCGACGTCGTGGTCGGCACGATCGTCGCGGCCTCCGTCGTCTACTTCGTGGTGATCCTGTCCAGTCGGCAGATCACCCCGGCCGAACGCAGCCGGGTGGTCAGTTTCATCCCGATGTTCCTGGCCAGCGCGGCCTTCTGGTCGCTGTTCCAGCAGCAGTTCACCACCGTCGCGGTCTACGCGGACAAGCGCCTCGACCGCAACCTGTTCGGCTGGGACTTCCCGCCGGCATGGGTGCAGTCGATCAACCCCGTGTTCATCATCGTGTTCGCCGGTGTGTTCGCCGCGCTGTGGACCCGGCTCGGGCCCCGGCAGCCGTCGTCGCCGGCGAAGTTCGCGATGGGCACGATGCTCATGGGCATCGCATTCCTGTGCTTCGTCCCGATGTCCGGCGGCGGCCCCAACAGTGCTCCCGTGCTCGGTCTCGCCGGCATCCTGCTGCTGTTCACGTTCGCCGAGCTGCTGCTCTCCCCCGTCGGGTTGTCCCTCGCGACGAAGCTCGCCCCACGCAACTTCCACACCCAGATGGTGGCGCTGTTCTTCCTGTCCGTCGCACTCGGCACGGCGATGGCCGGCACGCTCGCCAAGTACTACGACGAGGCGAACGAGAAGCCGTACTTCGCGTGGATCGGCTTCGGTTCGATCGCGATCGGCGTCGTGCTGGCGCTGCTGTCGCCCTGGATCCGGCGGAAGATGCAGGGGGTGCACTGACCCGGCGGTGTCACCGACCGTAGGTCGACGATGTCACCGACCGTAGGTCGACGGTGTGCACGGGCGCGGCGGGCTCACCGGAGGGCCAGCCACACCGCCAGCCCGAATCCGGCGAGTGCGACCCCCACCCGCAGCACGTCGGGCGGGATGCGCCGGACCACCGGCGGTCCGCACCACCCGCCCGCGACGGCCCCCAGCGCCATCGCCGCGGCCGCACCCCAGTGCACCGGGCCGAATACGGCGAACCCGATGGCCGCGACGAGGTTGGCCACCCCGAGCAGGTAGCTCTTGAGGATGGTGGCGCGCCAGATGTGCTCGGAGGTGCAGATCAGGGTCACGGCGAGGAAGACGACGCCCGCCCCGGCCCCGAAGTAGCCTCCGTACACGGCGACGACGAACAGCAGCGCCGAGTACGGTCCCGGCAGGTCCCGGCCGCCGGACAGGGCGCGGATCCGCGGCTGGAGCAGCAGCGCGAGAGCCGCGAACGCCACCATGTAGGGCACCACCGCCTCGAACGACCCCGCCGGCGCCCACAGCAGCACGACGGCGCCGACGAGGCCGCCGAGCGCCGAGTACGCGGTCCACCGCCACAGCCGTGGGCCGGTGTCGACGACCTCGCGGGTCGAGTTGGCGAGTGCCCCCACGCCGACCCCCACCATCGCGACGGTGTTGGTGACGTTGGCGGCGACGGGTGGCAGCCCCGCGGCGAGCAGCGCCGGGTACGACACGATGGACGCAAGGCCGGTGACGAACCCGATGAGCCCGGCGAAGAACCCCGCGACCGCGAGCAGCAGCAGGTCGACGGGGGTCACGAGCGACAAACGTACCCGGGTCCGCTCCGACGGGACCGTCGAGGTCCGCGGCGGTCAGCCGTCGGTGGGCGGCTTGGCCAGCTCCCGCAGGAACATGTCGGCCATCTTCACCGCACGGTCGCCGCCGTCGGCGTTGGCGACGAACACCGCGAACGCCAGATCGCCGGTGTATCCGTAGAACCACCGGTCGTCGCCGCTCGCGGCCGCGATGCCGGCCAGACCCGGGTGACCCTTCAGGAACGATGCGGGGCCGCTGCGCACGTTCTCGGCCATCGCGGCGCGCAACGCGTCGGTCACCTGCGGTGGCAGCGGTTCGACGGTCTCGTCGACCTTCGCCGACCTGCCCTGCACGATCGCCGGCAGCGGCGCTTCCCCCCGCGCGACGGACGCGGCGAGCAGCGCGGCCCCGAACGGACTGACGAGCGCCTCGCTGCCGCCGTCCGAGCCGGAGAACTGCACCACGCCCGACCGGTTTTCCCCGATCTGCGCGGTCTCGAAGTCGAACCCCGGAACGTCGTAGTCGAGTCCGAGCCCGAGCCGGCGGGCGGTGGCGGCCAGATCGTCGGTGCTCACCGAGACCGGATCGACGCCCCGGTCGAGGCCCGCGGCCAGGCGCACCGGATCCAGTACCTGTCCGGCCGGGTACAGCCCGCGCGAGGCGACCGGTCCGAGTTCCATCGCCCAGTTGTTCACGTCCAGGGCCAGGACGCCGCCGGTGGACGGCTGGATGGCCACGATGGCCGCGGGGGTACCCACGCTGACCACGGCTTCCTTGGCGGCGAGCTGGACGTGCGAATCGAGGGTCGCCTGCAGGTCCGGCGGCGGCGGGCCCTGGAAGCCGGCGAGCTGCACGGGGTCGGCGCCGGGTTCTTCGAGGGTGACGGCCCAGCCGGCGGTGGCGTCGCGTTCGAGCTGCCAGGCCGCGCGCAACGGGTCGAGCAGGGGTGTGGAGATCCGCCGGTCCGCGCTGATCAGGGTCGGTGTCTCGACCACCACGACGCCCGGGATGGACACGATGTCGTCCTCGAGGAACTGGTAGTCCTGGTCGCGCAGCTTCACCGCGGTGATGCGCGCGCCCGGGTCGGCCGCGAGGTTGCGCTGCAGCAGGTCGGCGGTGATGACCGGGGCGACCGGTTCGAGTACCTTCGCGAGCCGTGTCGTGGTGTCGACCGGATCGGACGTGAGGGCGGGGTCGACGACGACGGCGTTGATGGTCTGTTCGGCCATGAGCAGCCGACCGGTGCGGTCGAAGATCTTCGGCGGGGCGGCGTCGGTGCGCACGTGGTGCACGGTGCGGGTCCGGTTCAGGTCGGGCACCAGCACCTGCGGGTCCCAGGAGATCCGCCAGCCGACGGCGAGGTTCTTGGCCACGCCGTCCACCTGGTAGCCCCAGTCCTTGCCGGGCCCGAAGTTCCAGTCGGCTCCGAGGGAGAAGAATCCCGTCTGCTCGTTGAGTTCGACGAACTGGGCGACGTCGAACTCGACGTCACCGTCCTTCATGCCCTCGAACATCTGGCTGATCGACGTCTCGGCGGCGTTCGGGTACGAGGTGAGGGCGGCCGCGCCGGCGGCGTCGCGTTCGTTCAGTTCCGCGACGAAGTCGTCGACGAGTCGCTGCGCGTCGCTCCGGGAGTCGTCGAACACGCAGGACGCCATGCCCGCGGCGAGAACCACGACGGAGACCAGGGCTGTCACGCGGCCGCGCATCCTGCGCCAGTCCCGAAAACCCATAACGACCAACTTTCACTTCTGTCACTTCAGCAACAAGCACGTCCTGCCTACGATGCGATCACGATTGCGCCTCGAACCGCGTATCACCCCCTCAGCAGGCGTCCCGCCACGTCCACTGCCGGCGCCGAACTGCCCGCTCCCGCAACGAAAACCGCGAATGCGAGGTCTCCCTGCGAGCCGACGAACCACCCGTGGGCACCGGTGCCATCACCGTACTCTGCCGTCCCCGTCTTACCGACGAGTTCGGGGATGTCCCGCAGCGCACTCGCGGTTCCCCCCGTGACAGTCTCCCGCATCATCGTCCGTAACGCGGCAGTGACCTCCTCCGGCGCGGCGCCGGGCGCGCGATCGGCCACCCCCGGCCGGCCCTCGACGAGCATCGGCAGCGGTGTCGACCCGTGCGCGATGGACGCCGCCACGAGTGCCATCCCGAACGGGGACGCCGTCACCCGGCCCTGGCCGATCGCGGACTCGACGCGCTCCGCCGGCGTCCGCGCCTCGGGCACGTTGCCGGTGACCGTGACCAGTCCGGGCGTGACGTAGTCCACCCCGAGCCCGAACTGTGCGGCCGCGTCGGTGAGCGCGGTCGCCGGCAGTCCCACGGCGAGCCGGCCCATCGTGGTGTTGCACGAGAAGGCGAAGGCGGTGTGCAACGGGACGGAGCCGAGGTCGAAGCTGTCGTCGTTGGGGATGACGCGACCCTCGATGTTCGCGGTCCCGGGGCACGGCACCACCGTGTCGGGGGTCGTGGCCCCGGCCTGCAGCGCGGCCGAGGTGGTGACGGTCTTGAACGTCGAGCCGGGCGGATACAGCCCGGTCAGGGCGAGCGGCCCCTCGGCGTCGGCGGCGGCGTTCTGCGCCACCGCCCGCACCGCCCCGGTGGACGGCTCGATCGCGACGATCACCGCCGGTTGCTGCATCGGCGCCAGGACCGCCTCGGCGCGCGTCTGCAGGTCCAGGTCGAGCGTGGTCTGCAGGTCCGGCGCCGGTGGACCGTCGGCCCCGGCGACGCGGCGCGCGCTGCCGTCCCCGGACACGAGCCGCACGGCCCAACCGGCGGACGCGTCCTGCCCCTCCTGCCACAGCTCGCCCAGCCCGGACAGCACCGGCGAGGCCAGGGTTCGGTCGACCGTCAGCAACCGGGTCTGCCGGACGAGGGTCACCCCGGGCAGCGCGGCGAGCTGCGCTTCGATCGGCGCGAGGTCGGTCTCCCGGAGGGTCACCGCCGTCACGGGCTTGCCCGCCGCGGCGGCGACGTCGGCGGCAAGCGACTGCGCGGTGATCGTGGGCGCGGCCGTCGCCAGCAGGGGCGCGACGGCCGCCGGGTCGGCGGTGGCATCGAGGCTCACCAGCGTCACGACCTGTTGTTCGAGGATCGGCTGCCCGCGGCGGTCGAGCACCGACGGCGCCGGACCCACCGTGGTCGTGTAGCTCAGGGTGGTGCCGGCGGTCAGGTCCGGGGCGAGCAGCGCCGGATCCCACTCGATGCGCCAGCCCTGCGGGTCGAGGTCCACCGCACTGCCGGACGTGCGGTACGCCCAGTCCCGCCCGGCGCCGAAGGTCCACGCGACGTCGAGGTCGAACGTGCCCGCGTCCCCCGTGCCGGCGAGGTTCACGTCGGGGCGGACCGTGCCGGACCCGTCGACGCCGAGACCGTCGAACACGTCGCCGATCGTCGTGGCCGCCGCCGCGGGGTCGGTGGTGAGGTCCGCCGCGGCCTGCACGTCGCCGGCCTCGAGCGCCGCCGCGAACTCGCCCACGACGGTCTCGGGCTGGTCGGGCCCGAAGGAGCACCCGGCGGCCGCGAGCGCGGCGACGACGGTCGTCAGGAGCGGAACCGGTCGGCGTCGAAGGATGGGCACGACCACGATCATGCCCGAATTCGGACGGTGCCGTCGGGCACGACCCGGGAGGGCGTGCCGTACAGGCGGCACGTTGTGACGCGGGTCGCGGTCGCGCAGAAAACCGGTTGCCGCTCCGCGATCACCGATCTACCGTGGATTCTCGTCACGTTCCCGCCGATCGGAGAAGGCCGTTGCTCCTGTAGAGGTTTCGCCCGCCGCGCCGCACCCTGCGCGCGGTACGTCGTCACCTACTGCCGGGAGCAGCCATGTCACACCCTTCCCCGATTCTCTCGGACCTCGCGTTCACCTGGCCGGACGGCACCGTGGTGTTCGACGGTCTCGACACCACCCTCCCCACCGGCCGCACCGGACTCGTCGGGCGCAACGGGTCCGGCAAATCGACTCTGCTGCACATCATGTCGGGCGATCTGCCCCCGACCCGCGGTTCCGTCACGATACGTGGCCGGGTCTCGCTGCTGCCGCAGGACATCGTCCTCGACCGGCACCGCACCGTCGACGCCGTCCTCGGCATCGACGGCGTGCGTGCGGCACTGCGGCGCATCGAGGCCGGCTCGACCGCCGCCCGCGACTTCGACACCGTCGGCGAGCGCTGGGACGTCGAGGAGCGCGCCCTGGCCACCCTGCACCACCTCGGCCTCGACCGAATCGTCCGATCCCCCAGCGACTTCGATCGCACCGTCGGCACCCTCTCCGGCGGCGAGACCGTCCTGCTGGCCCTCACGGCCCGTCTGCTCGACGAGCCCGACGTCCTGCTGCTCGACGAACCGACGAACAACCTGGATCCGGCGGCCCGCACGCGTCTGTACGACGTGCTGCGGGAGTTCCCCGGGACCCTCGTCGTCGCGACCCACGACCGCGACCTGCTCGAACGGGTCGACACCGTCGCCGAGGTACGGGACGGAGACCTGCGGCTGTTCGGCGGCAACTACAGCGAGTACGAACGCATCGTCGCGGCCGAGCAGGAGGCCGCGCTGGCCGCGGTGCGCGACGCCCGCGCGGACGTGCGCCGGCAGGCGCGCGAACTGCGCGACTCGCACGTCAAGCTCGCCCGGCGAGAGCGCTACGGCCGCAAGATGTTCGAGAACAAGCGGGAGCCGAAGATCGTGATGGGCGCCCGCAAGCGGCAGGCCCAGGAGTCGGCGGGCCGGCTGCGGCGCGAACACGAGGGCAAGCTCGCCGGCGCGCGTGAGACCCTCGAGCAGGCCCAGGACACCGTGCGCGACGACCGGGAGATCCGGGTGGACCTGCCGGAGACGGAGGTGCACGCCGGGGCGCGCGTCGCCGAGGGTCCGCTCGAGATCGTCGGCCCGGAGCGGATCGCGCTGCGCGGACCCAACGGTTCGGGCAAGACGACGTTGCTGCACGCCGTCGTCGCGGCCGGCCCCCGGGTGCCGTTCGCGGTGCTGCCGCAGCGGCTGGACATCTTCGACGGGACGCTGTCGGTGGCGGACAACGTCGCGCTGCGTGCCCCGCACCTGTCGGCGCAGCAGGTCCGGGCGTTGCTCGCCCGGTTCCTGTTCCGCGGTGCCGACGCGGACGTGCCGGCGGCCGCCCTCTCGGGCGGCGAGCGCCTGCGGGCGGCGCTGGCGACCCTGCTGGCGGCGGACCCGGCGCCGCGGCTGCTGCTCCTCGACGAACCGACCAACAACCTGGACCTGCCCGGCCTCACACACCTGGTGCAGGCGCTGCGTGCCTACCGGGGCGCCCTCGTGGTGGTCAGCCACGACGAGCGGTTCCTGGCCGACATCGGCGTGACCCGGTCGGTCAGACTGGAGCGGTGAGCCATGCGATCAACCCTGTCGACGGAACCCGCATCGCCTTCTCGGTGATCGACTCCGACGCCGGCGCCGGCAGCCCGTCGCTGCTGCTCGCGCACGGCAGCGCCCTCTCGTCCGCCATCTGGCGGGGATTCGGGTACGTGCGTCCCCTGCGGGAGCGGTACCGGCTCATCCTGCCCGACCTGCGCGGACACGGCCGCAGCGACAAGCCCCACGTCCCGGACGCCTACGCGATGGACCTGATCGTCGACGACGTGCTGGCGGTACTGGACGCCGCCGGCACCGACCGCGTCCACTACCTCGGATACTCGTTCGGAGCCCGGGTCGGCCTGTCGCTGGCGGTGCGGGACACCGGGCGGCTACGGACGCTCACCGTGGGCGGTGGCAGCGCCCGTGCGCAGGCCGGGACGTTCGACCGGTTGTTCTTCCCGGGATGCGCCGACGTGCTCGGTCACTACGGCATCGACGGGTTCCTCGAGGCATGGGCGGAACACCTCGGTGCACCCGTCGACGCGGCGACACAGGCCGCGTTCCGGGCGAACGACGCAACCGCCCTCGCCGCGTACATGCGGCGGTCGGATCGCGAACCCGGCATCGACGACGCCGCCCTCGCCGCGCTGGACGTGCCGACGCTGGCATTCGTCGGTTCGGAGGACGGCGAACGGATCGACGACACCCGAGAGCTGTCGCGGACGATCCCCGGGGCCCTGCTCGCCGTCATCCGGGGGTACGACCACGCGACGACGATCGCGGCGGCGCCGGAGGTACTGTCCGTGATCGAACCGTTCCTCGCGGCGCACGCCGACGACTCGTCCGGCTAACTCGCCGAGGACGGCTCGTCCACCCACTGCACGAGCTGGTAGACGATGCCGTTCGGGTCGCGCATCTGGAAGTACCGCTCGCCCCACGGCTCGGTCTCGATCGGGGTGACGATCGGTACTCCTTCGGCCTGCAGGCGTTCGTACTCGTCGTCGATCGTGTCGACGACGAAGGCGACGAGCGTCCCCTGCCCGGCGTCGCCCGCGATGCTCGCGGGCTTGAAGCTGCCGAGCCCGGTCCGCAGGAAGACGAGGTTGAAGCCGGCGTCCTCACGGGTGAGGGAGACGAACCCGTCCTCGGCCATCGCTTCGGTGAACCCGAGGTGGCGGGTTGCGAAGTCGGCCGACGCGGCCACGTCGGGAACGTTGAGGGACAGGGCACTGGCGGTGATCTGCACGGTGAACTCCTTCCGGTTGCACGACTCCGAACGTCCGGCGGACGCATCTGGTTCCCGCACCCCGCTGCGTGGGGGTGGCCGAATGTCACATCGCTTCGATCTGATCGACGGGATGTCACATTCGGCCCCCAAGGGGGTGTTGTCCGCCGCCCGGAGTCGGAGGACTCTCGGAATCACCCCTGTCCCCTCCGGAAGGCCCCACCGTGACGCACACCGTCTCCCCCGTCGACACCGCTGCTCAGCGCGTCCTCGACTCTGCGCTCGGCGCCGTCGATCTGATCGCGATCTACCTCGGCGACCGGCTCGGCTGGTACCGCAGCCTCGTCACCGACGGCCCCGCCGCCGCCGACGAACTCGCGACGCGCACCGGAACCGACCCGCGCTACGCCCGCGAGTGGCTCGAGCAGCAGGCGGTGACCGGTCTGCTCGAGGTCGACGACGACGATCCGCCGCGCTTCACGCTCCCGCCCGCGGTGGCCGAGGTCCTCACCGACGAGCAGAGTCTCAACTACCTCGGGCCGCTGGCCCGCATGTTCGCCGGGGTGTCCGTGCAACTCCCGGCTCTGCTCGACGCCTACCGCACCGGCGGCGGCGTGAGCTGGGCGCAGCTCGGCACCGATGCGCGCGAGAGCCAGGCGGACATGAACCGGCCGTGGTACGAGAAGGCGCTTCCGGGTGCCCTGGCGTCCGTGCCGGACCTGGACGCCCTGCTACGCCGGCCGGGGGCCGTGATCGCCGACATCGGCTGTGGCGGAGCATGGTCCACGATCGCGCTGGCCCGCGCGTACCCGCAGGCCCGGTTGTTCGCCGTCGACATAGATCCGGCGACGGTCGCCCTGGCCCGGACGAACGTCGCGGCGTGCCCCGACGTCGCCGACCGGGTCACCGTCGTCGAGGCCGACGCGGCCGGCCTGCCCCACGAACGCTTCACCGCCGCGTTCGCCTTCGAGTGCGTCCACGACATGCCGCGCCCCGTCGAGGTGCTCTCCGCGGTGCGGGGTGCACTCGCGCCCGACGGTGTCATGGTCGTCATGGACGAGGCCGTCGCCGACCGGTTCACCGCGCCCGGCGACGAGGTCGAGCGGCTGATGTACGGGTTCAGCATCGTGTGCTGCCTGCCGGACGGCATGAGCCATCCGCCGAGCGCGGGAACCGGCACGGTGATGCGCGCGGACACCCTGCGCCGGTATGCGCTCGACGCGGGCTTCTCGGACGTGTCGGTGCTGCCGATCGAGGACTTCGGGTTCTGGCGGTTCTACCGGCTGGCCCCCTGACCGGTCTCAGCACGACGCCGGCCGGCGTGCCTCCGACGGGCCGGCTTCCGGCAGGGCCGG
>NZ_AJFC01000125.1:0-41709 GCF_000256505.1 Rhodococcus sp. P14
GACAACAGCGCGGTGACGGTGTGCTTCATCAGCTCGGTGGCTTCGGCGACCGGCAGGCCGAGCACGTCGCGCAGCGCCACCCACGATCCCCAGGTGCTCGCCACCGCCACGGACCGCACCAGCCGGCCCCGGTGCGACGGGTCGAGCGCGGTCAGCTCCGCCGCGAACAGCGCGTCGACCTCTTCGACCACCCGGGCGATGTGCCGCAACTTGTTTCGCCGGATCCGTTCGGACTGCGGCGCTCTCATCGCGGACGAGCGCGCGAACGGCGCCATCAGTTCGAGCAGTTCGGCGCGCTGCCGGCAGAACGCGTCGATCCGCTCGCCGAGCGGCAGGTCGACGGGGACCGGGGCGAACGCGGAGTCCTGTCGCCGCAGCAACTCCGCCCCGGTCTCCGCGAACAGCGTCTCCAGATCGTTGAAGTTCGCCCACAGCGCCCGGAGCGAGACCCCGGCCCGGGCGGCGATCTGCGCCCCCGTCGGTTTCAGCTCCCCGGCCTCGATCAGGGCGATGTGTGCCTCTATCACTGCGTGGCGGGTCCGTTCGGCCCGCGCGACGCGTCCGTCGGTGACGGTCACGTGTCTCTCCTCCCGTGTCGCCGACCGGCTCCTCCCAACCGGTGCGGCGAACCCAATTGTGCCAGGGCCTGTGTCACCGAGGAGCGCGGCGCCGCGCGGGGAGCGGTTCAGTCGGGATCGAGAACGGGGGTGCGGGCCGTGGCCCGGACGATCGCGTCGCACAGCGCGCGAGTGGCACGGGCGCCGGCATCCCGGGCGAGGAGGGATCCGGGGAACGCGCCGCGGTGGCAGTGCAGTTCGACGGGCACGCCGGCCTGCAGGAGCCGTCGGGCGTAGTCGGTTGCCGCGTCCCGGAAGGGGCCGTGCTCGTCGACGGCGAGGTAGGTCGACGGCAGTCCGGTCAGGTCGATCCGGTGCGCGGGCCCGGACTGCTCGGTGGCCTCCCGGCCGCCGAGGTGGTGCCGCCGGTCCCGGGTGGCGTCGAGGTCGTCCCGTCCGGCGGCACCGTCGCGCACGGAGCCGGTCCGGTCGTCGAGTCCGGGTTCGAGCAGGGCCTGCAGCGCGATGTGCGGGCCGTCCTCGTCCCGTGCCCGCAGGGCGACGGCCGCGGCGAGGGCGCCGCCTGCGGCGTCGCCGAGGACGACGATGCGGTCCGGATCCATGTCCAGGCAGGCCGCGCCGGAGGCAACCCACTCGAGGACCGCGTAGCAGTCGTCCGCCGCAGAAGGAGGGTCCTCGGGCGCGAGCCGGTAGTCGACGGAGACGACGATCGCGCCGGTCGCGCGGGCGACGGCGGCGGCGAAGGCCTCGTCGGGGGCGGCGCTGCCGGGGCCCGACCCGCGGCCGGGGATCTCGAGCACGACGGGCCGCGCCGCGGGGTTGCCGTCCGGGCAGGTGTCGGGCGTGTGTATCCGCACGGGCACCTCGGGGTCGCCGAGCGCGCCGGGAACGAGCCATTCCTCGACGGTGACACCGGTGGTGTGGGGGGCCGCGAGGACCGGGTCGGGGAAGGGTGTCGCGTCGGCCGGTACGGGGTCGACGTCGGGCGAGTCCGGCATGAGCTCGGGCATGGCGACACGATAGTGGAACCTGCAGCCCGAGTGCAGATACCTGTCCCGGGTACCGGGACCGCACGGCGCGGCCCGGACCGCGGTCACCCGGAGAGCAGACCCTTGGCGATGTGCGTCACCTGGATCTCGTTGCTGCCCGCGTAGATCATCAGCGACTTCGCGTCCCGCGCGAGCTGCTCGACGCGGTACTCGGCCATGTAGCCGTTGCCGCCGAAGAGCTGCACCGCCTCCATCGCGACCTCGGTGGCCGCACGCGAGGAGTACAGCTTCATCGCCGACGCCTCGGCGAGAGCGACGGGCTTACCGGCCTCGGCACGCTCGATGGCGCTGAACACCATGTTGCGGACGTTGATGCGGGCGATCTCCATCTCGGCGAGCTTGAGCTGGATCAGCTGGAACTGCGCGATCTCGCGGCCCCACAGGGTGCGGCTGCGCGCGTAGTCCTTGCACAGGCGCAGGCACTCCTCGATGATGCCGAGGGCCAGGTAGGCGATGCCGATCCGCTCGGCGGCGAACGACTCCCGCGCGCTCTCCTTGCCGTCGCTGCGGCCACCCTCCTCGGTCTCACCGAGCAGCCGGTCGCGCGTGAGGCGCACGTTGTCGAAGAACAGCTCGCCGGTGGGTGAGGAGTTCATGCCCATCTTCTTGAACGGCGGACTCTGGGTGAGCCCCTCCATGCCCTTCTCGAGCACGAAGGCCAGCACCTTGCGGTCGCGCCGGTCGACGCTCGGGTCACCCTCGTCGAGCTTGGCGTACACGACGACGACGTCGGCGTAGGGACCGTTGGTGATGAACGTCTTCTGCCCGTTGAGGATGTAGTCCTCGCCGTCGCGCCGGACCGTGGACTTCATCCCCCCGAAGGCGTCCGACCCGGAGTCGGGTTCGGTGATGGCCCAGGCGCCGACCTTCTCGAACGTCACGAGTTCGGGCAGCCACCGCTTCTTTTGGGCGAGGGTGCCGCGGCTGCGGATGGTGCCGGCGGTGAGGCCGAGGCTGACGCCCATCGAGGCGACGAGCCCGAGGCTGACGCCGGCGATCTCGCTGTTGAGCAGGGCCGCCATGCCGCCCGAGCCCATGCCGCCACCCGACTTTGCCGACGGCACCTCACCGGCCTCCTCCCGGGCGAGGGCCTTGTTCAGGCCGTCGCGGGCGAGCTCGTCGATGCCGAAGGTGGCGAACATCTTGCGGATGATGTCGTAGGGCGGCAGCTCACCGCTCTCGAGCCGATCCACGTGCGGGCGGATCTCCTTGTCGATGAATCCGCGCAGGGCGTCACGGAACATGAGATCGGTGTCGGACCACTCGTACATGAACGAAATATAGAACACGTTCTCGAAAAGGTACACAGGCCGGCGCGGCGCGATCGTGACGTCGGACATATTTAGCCTGCTATTAGTTAACGCACTATCTAAATGTCTAGACTCCGAGGTGCCACTCCCGTACGAAAGGCCCGAGAGAATGCACACCCGCCCCGGACCGTTCCAATGGCTCGCCTACGCCTTCGGCCGTCCCCTCCCGGCCTCGATGCGCGAATGGGTGCGCAACGACCTGGTCGGCGACCACGCCGTCGCCCGCCACATGATCCGCAGCCAGATCCCGTTCCTCCCGCTGTACGCCGCCTTCCTGCTGCTACCCGGCCCGGTGTGGCTGCGCCTGTCGACGATGGGGCTCGGCGTCGCGCTCGCCCTGTTCTTCTCCGCCGCCTACATGGCACAGAACCGTCGTCGCCGGCTCGAGCGCAACGGCCTGCCGGGCGACCTCGAGAACCCCCGGCGCGTCCGGCAGCGCGACGCCGAGAAGGCCGCCTACGAGGCGATGCATTCCGCGATGCGCGCCGGCTGACGGCCCCGACGCACGGCCGTCCGGGTACCGGGCTGCAGGAGCCGTTCCGGATCTGCTCGCCGATCCGGAATCCGCTCGCGCCGCGGCGGGGGCGAATTCCGGTTCGGCGCAGGAATTTCCGTGGACCCCGAGGGCGGTGAGTCCCTCAGTCCTTCGGTGTCAACAGGTAGACCGGGATCTCCCGCTCGGTGCGCCGGGCGTACAGCTCGTAATTGGGCCACACCTGCACCAGCACCCCCCAGTGCACGTCGCGCTCGACGCCGCGCGCGCGGCGCGGCACGACCACGGTGTCCTCCCCCCGGTAGGTCACCAGTGCCTCGTCGGCGGCCTCGAGGTTGTGCGCCCAGCCCGGCAGTTCGGGCATCCCCCAGTTGCTTCCGGCGACGAGCCAGCCGTCGTCGCGCGGGGCGCACAGCAGGGGGGTGCGGCGCTCCACCCCGCTCTTGCGGCCGCGGACCGTGAGCACCAGTTCCGGCAGCCCGGCGAGCGTCAACAGCGTGACCCGGCCGGACGTCACCCGCTGGAGGGTGTGGTCGACGGTGACGATCTGCGGGGTGAACCGCGGCAGCCACGGTTGCCGGCCGAGCTGCACCGCGACGGGACGCAGCGGGTTCACGGCGCCGCCCATCCGGCCAGGACCGTCCGCACGGCGGTCACCACCGCGAGCGGCTGGTCGATCATCGGATGGTGCCCCGCGGCGGGCAGTTCGGCCACGAGCGCACCCGGACCGAACTGCGGCCGCATGCGACCGAGCAGATCGAGGGCGACGATCCCGTTCTCGGAACGGAAATAGGCGACGCGGCACTTCGCCTCGAAGCTCTCGAGGCTGGTGCGCCGGTCCTTCGTCATCCGCAGGGCGTCGAACTTCCAGCTCCAGCCGCCGGGCACCTGCCGCATGGACTGACGGGCGATGTGCTCGAGCACGTACGGCTCGGCGGTGTCCTGCGGCGGGACGAGCCGGAAACGGGCCATCGCCTCCTCCGCCGTCGGATACACCTTCGTGCCGCTGCGCTCGCGGGCCACCTGAGCGCGCATCTCGATCTCCTCGGGCGTCAGGTCCCGGATCGGCGAGTCGAGGATCATCACCCCGTCCAGCCGGTCGCCGTACAGGTGAGAGGCCACGAAGGACACGATCCCGCCCATGCTGTGCCCGACCAGGACCGGCGCTCCGGCGATCCCACCCGCCTGCGCCGCCGCGAGCACCTCGCGCGCCCACGTCTCGAGGGAGTAGTGCTCGCGGTGGTCGCTGTCCCCGTGCCCGCTCATGTCCAGCGCGACGACGCGCCGGCCCTGGGCGAGCTGGGGTGCGACGTGATCCCACCAGCACGAGTGCGCCATCCCGCCGTGCACCAGCACGATGCCGGGGCGGCCCTCCTCACCCCACGCGCGATACGCGATCGAGGCGCCGTCGACCTCGACGCTGCCCGTTTCCACCGGCGCGGACAGGGCCTCGACGAACCACTTCGGCGCCGAATCGTTGTCGATGCTCATTACCTGAATCTACTGCGTGGCGTGGCCCCGGTCACCAGGCGGGCCATCAGTTCGAGGCGCGGTTCCTCCTGCTCGGGTTGCGGGTGCACCACCGCCGCGACGGCCTCCCCGTCGAGCAGGTGCACCAGCGTGAACAGCAGCGTGTCGAACTCCGCCGGTTCGAATCGCGAGGCGATCGGCAGGGTGCGCCCGAATTCGGCGATCCGGCCGTGGTACCGCTGTGCCATGGGGGCCAGGCGTTCGCGCAGCGCGGGGTCGGTGCGCGCCGCGCCGAGCAGTTCGTACCAGGCGGCGTTGATCGGGGCACGGCACGCGGCCCGCAGCAGGCGCAGGCACTCGCGGACCGATTCGGGGCTTTCGTCGGGCCCGCCGAGTTGCGTCAACCCCAGCCGGAAGTTCGCGAACTGCCGTTCGCGGACGGCGTCGGCGGCCGCGATCATCAGGTCGAGCCGGGTCGGGAAGTGCCGGAACACCCCTCCGGAGGACACCCCCGAGCGGCGGCACACCTCCCCGATGGTGGTGGCCGTGTAACCCAGCTCGCCCAGCGACGCGACGGTCGCGTCGAGGATCCGTTCGATCGTCGCCGTGCGCCGCTGCTGCTGGGTGCGGCGCGACGGTGCCGCGGTCCCGGTCACGGCGCCGCGCTGCCGGCCGGGGCGGTGGCGGGCGGAACGGTGGCGGGCGGAACGGCGGCGGGCGGAGCGGCGGCGGGCGGAGCGGCGGCGGGCGGAGCGGGGCGTCGCGCCGGCACGGGTCCGCGCGCGTCGGTGCCCGCGCGCAGGAACCGGCCGGCGCCGACGGTGGCGCCGTACCCGGGGACGAACTCGCCCGCGCGGAACACCACGCGACCGGCCACCGCGGTCGCGGTGACGGCGGCGTCGTTGCGGTTGACCATGCGGCTCAGCCCGCCGAACTCGGGCATGGGCGCCTCGTGGTAGGCGTCGGTGTCCTGGTTCAGCCCGGCCGGGTCGACGACCACGAGGTCCGCCCGGTCGCCGACGCGCAGGTGCCCGGCGTCGATGCCGTAGAAGTCGCCGAGTTCGCCGGTGAGCTTGTGGATCGCCGACTCCAAGGGCATGACGGGCTTGCCGCGCCGTGCGTATTCGTGGATGCGGCGCAGCATGCAGATGCCGTAGTTGTAGAACGCCATGTTGCGCAGGTGCGCACCGGCGTCGGAGAAGCCCACGGTCACGCCGGGCTGCCGGAGCAGCCGATTGGCCACCTCGGGCCGGTCGTTGGCGATCACCGTGTGCCAGCGGAACTTCCGTCCGTGCTCGACGACGAGGTCCAGGAAGGTGTCCACCGGATGCACGGCGCGGTCGCGGGCCACGTCGCCGATCGAGCGACCGACGAGCGACGCGTCGGGGCACCCGACGATGGTGGTGTCGTCGAAGTCGCGGTGCCACACGCGCGGCGAGAACTTCTTGTCGAAGTCCTGCCGGAACCAGCGCCGGTACGCCTCGTCGCGCAGCAGTTCGTTGCGGGCGACCTCCTCCTTCAGGTGCAGCGCGGCGCGCCCCGAACCGAACTCCTCGAACACGACGAGGTCGATCCCGTCGGAGTACACCTCGAACGTGGTGGGCAGGTGCTGCCAGCGGAACGCGCCGCGCCCGATCCGGTTGGCGGCGAAGGCGATCGGACCGAAGATGCGGTGCACCCAGCGCTCGGCCTTGGTGTCGGCGGCGGCGAGCACGGCCGCCTTCATCGGCTTGCGGCCCACACCCGTGGTGGCGAGGGCGAAGAAGGCCACGTCGTACTTGGTGTTGAGGTTCGGCACAGCCTGCAGGACGCGGCCGCGGCGGCGCAGGATGCGGTGGATCCGGCGGAATTCGGACCACGACGCGTGGGTCGAGGGCAGGGTGCGGGAGCGGTAGCGATCGCCGTCGAGCTTGTCCCAGGGATTCGTCATGGTGGACACGCCCAGGAAGCCGGCGTCGAGGGCGTCCTCGACGCCGGCCTCGATCGCGGCGAGTTCGGCCCGGCTCGGCCGGCTCGAGGGATCGGTGGAGCGGCCCAGGCCCAGGACGGCCGCCCGCACGTCGGAGTGCCCGATGAACGCGGCGACGTTCGGGCCGAGCGGCAGGGCGTCCAGCGCGGCGACGTACTCCCGGGGCGACGACCAGGTCCGGCCCTGTTCGAGTGCCGTCAGGACGTGCTCGCGGGGCAGCGCCTCGACCCGGCTGAACAGGTCCGCGGCGTCGAGCGGCGGCACGAACACCGTCGAGAGCGAGCAGTTGCCCATGAGGACGGTGGTGACGCCGTGCCGCACCGATTCCGGCAGGCCGGGCGAGACGAGCACCTCGGCGTCGTAGTGCGTGTGCGGGTCCACGAAGCCGGGCATTACCCAGCGGCCGGCCGCCTCGATCACCTCGGTGCCCGGTCCGACGGGCAGTGGGTCGGCGCTCGCCGTCGCCACCACCCCGTCCTTGATGCCCAGGTCGCGGACCACGCCGGGGGCGCCGGTGCCGTCGAACCACAGTCCGCCGCGGACGACCAGGTCGAACTCGGTGGGCGCCGGTGTCGTGTTCATGTGATCTCCCTCACGTCGATGCACGAAGCATAGACAGAAAGAGGACGACCGCTCTCTATTTTCGGGCAACCCGGGGTGCGGACCGGCGCGGGACAGCGCCGCGAATAGAGTGCGGCCATGCCCGCGTTCCCGGCGGTTCCCGCCACCCCCGCCCTCCTCGTCGACCGTGACGTCCTCGACCGCAACATCGCGCGGATGGCCGACGCGGCACGTACCCGCGGGGTGGCCCTGCGCCCCCACGCGAAGACCCACAAGTGCGTCGAGATCGCCCGGCGTCAGCTCGCCGCCGGCGCCGTCGGGCTCACCGTCGCGACGGTCTCCGAGGCCGAGGTCTTCGCCGATGCCGGCTTCCGCGACCTGTTCGTCGCGTATCCGCTGTGGACGGATGCCGCGCGCGGTGCCCGGCTGCGCGCGCTCGCCGCGGAGGTCCGGCTGACCGTGGGCGTGGACTCGGCGGAGGGCGCGCGGGCCCTCGCCGAGCACGCCCGGCCGGGCCTGACCGTGCTCGTCGAGGTCGACAGCGGTCATCACCGCACCGGCGTCGCGCCGGAGCGGGCCGGGTCGGTCGCCGTCGCGGCGGCGTCCGTCGGGCTCGAGGTGCGCGGCGTGTTCACCTTTCCGGGGCACTCGTACGGCCCGGGACGGCCGGCGGTCGCGGCGACGGACGAGGCGGCAGCGCTGAGCCGGGCGGTGGCGGCCCTGGAGGCCACCGGGCACGACGCCGAGGTGATCAGCGGCGGCTCGACCCCCACCGCTCACCTCGACGTGCCGGCCGCCACCGAACTGCGCCCGGGCGTGTACGTCTTCGGCGACGCCCAGCAGCTCGAACTGGGCACGATCGACGAGGACGCGATCGCGCTGACCGCGTTGGCGACGGTGGTGTCGGCGCGTGACGACACCGTCGTGCTGGACGCCGGCAGCAAGGTGCTCGGCGCCGACCGCGCCCCGTGGGCGACGGGCTACGGCCGCATCCTCGGCGCCCCGGACGCGCGCATCGTCGCGCTGTCCGAACACCACGCCACCGTGCTGTGGCCGGACGACTCCGACCGCCCCACCCTCGGCACACGCCTCCGGGTGATCCCCAACCATGTGTGCTCCACGGTCAACCTCGCCGACGACCTGACTGTCGTCGCCGGGGACACGGCGGTCGACCGGTGGGCAGTCGCCGCGCGGGGCCGCAACACGTAGCACGCAGGCGGCTCCGCCGCCGGTGTGCCTTTTGGGCTGCTAGGGCAACCCAAAGGGCACACCGCCGGGTAGGGCGGCTCCGATCGCGTCGGCGGCGGCCGCCGCCCGCGATTCCGGCAACCGCGCATACCCGCACACGAGGCCGCTCGGACCGCCGGGGCCGGCGCTGTACCTGCTGAGGGGTGCGGTCTCCACACCGAGCCGTCGCGCTGCGGCGGCGATCGCGACGTCGTCGACACCCTCCGGAAACCGGAGCACCACATGCAGACCCGCTTCGATGCCGGTCACCGACACCCCGGACCGTTCGAGACCATGAAGCGCACCGACGAACGCCGCCCGACGGGCGCGGTAGGTGCGGGACGCACGCGCCAGATGCCGAGACAGCGCCCCCGACTCGATCAGCCGGGCCAGCGCGGACGCGGCGACCGAGCCGGCCACCTCCCCGCTCTCGGCCACGGCCGCCGCGATGCGCGAGCGCAACGGGGCCGGTGGGATCAGCCACGCGAGCCGCAGATCCGGCGACAGGATCTTCGAGGCCGTCCCCACGTAGGCGACGCACTCGCGGCCGCCGTCGATGCTGCGCAGCGCCGGCAGGGCCGACACGTCGTACCGGAACTCCCCGTCGTAGTCGTCCTCGACGACGATCGTTCCGCTCTCGGCGGCACGGGCAACGAGCCGGGCGCGGTGGGACACGGGCATGCGCGCCCCCAACGGATACTGATGTGCGGGCGTGCAGTACACCGCGGCGTCCGTGTCCCGCAGCAGGTCGGGATCCAGACCGTCCTCCCCCACCGGGACCGGACGCGGCCGGGCGCCCTCACCGACGAGCGCCCGTCGCGCACGGAGGTATCCCGGATCCTCGAACGCGACGTCGCGGTCTCGCAGCCGCGCCGCGATTGCGAGGACCCGCACCGCGGCGGCGACGCCCGGCAGCACGACGATCTCGTCCGCCCCGCAGGCGAGGCCCCGCGTCCGCCGGAGATGGTCGGCCAGCGCCCGGCGCAGATCCGGATGAGCCTCCGGATCCGCGACGCCGAGGGCCCGCGGCGCCGCGGCGGCCGCCCGCCACGCGCGACGCCACTCCGGTTCCGAGATCAGCGCCGGATCCGGGATCCCCGGCCGCAGGTCCAGTGCGGGCGCGCGCCGCACCGGATCCGGCTCCGTCGCCGCCGCGGGCACGACGGGATGGGATGCGGCGTGCGCCCGCGCCGCGACGTCGGCACCGGGCGCGACGCGCGTGCCCGAACCCGCCCGCGCCACAGCGAATCCCGAGGCACACAGCTCGTCGTAGGCGTCGACGACGCACCCGCGGGACACCCCGAGCTCGGCGGCCAGCACGCGGGTCGACGGCAGCGGATCGCCGACCCGGATGCGGCCGTACCGGATCTGGTCGACGACGGCCTCGGCGAGGCGCTGCCGGAGGGGCGCGTCGGTGTCGGGCAGTTCGAAGGCCGGATGGACCGGGGGCGCGACACGGGGCACGGCGCCACGATACTGGTCCTGGACTGTGCGCGCTTTGTGGACCTGTTCAGTGGACCGGATAACCGACAGACTCACCGGCATGGAGAACATCAGGCGCTATCCCGAACGGGCCCGCACCCGACGGGCCGACCTCGACGCGGTGCTGGACGCGGCCGTCACCTGCACCTTCGCGACCGTCGTCGACGGCCTGCCGTGGGTGGTACCGATGCTGTACGCGCGCGACGGCGACCGGATCCTGCTGCACGGCTCCACCGGCGCGGGCGCACTGCGCCTGGCCGCATCCGGTGCGCCGGTGGCCGTGTGCGTCTCGCTCCTCGACGGTGTCGTCGTCGCGCAGGATCTGTTCCACTCGTCCGCGAACTTCCGATCCGCCGTCGTCCGGGGCGAAGTCACGGCCCTGCCCGCGGAGGAGTCCGCCGCCGCCCTGGATGCCCTGTCGGACGGCCTCATTCCGGGGCGCAGCACCGAGACCCGGGCACACACCAGGAAGGAACTGGCGGCCACCGCCACCCTGGTCCTGCCCATCCGCGCCGGACAGTGGACGGTCAAGATCCGCGACGCACCCCCGTCCGCGCCCGACGTGAGCGACGGCTCGTGGGCGGGTGTGGTCCCGTTGCGGACGGTCGCGGACCGTCCGGTCGCCGCGCCGTGGGTCGCGGACGACGTACCGGTTCCCGAGTCCGTCCGCAGGCTGGTGGACCGTTACGCCACGAGCACGGCAATGGTCTCGGCGACGAGCGCCGGCTTCTCGGCGCCCTCGGCCTCGACGGCGTAGGTGACGGTGAGGTTCGCGCCCTTCGCGGTGCGCTCGAGCGAGGTGAATTTCGCGGTCGCCCGCACCTTCGATCCCACCGGAACCGGCGACGGGAATCGAACCTTGTTGGCACCGTAGTTGATCCGCATCTTCAGTCCCTCGGCGGCGAAGATCTGCGATCCGAGGACGGGCAGGAGCGAGAGGGTGAGGTAGCCGTGGGCGATGGTCGTGCCGAACGGTCCGTCCTTCGCGCGCTCGGGGTCGACGTGGATCCACTGGTGGTCCCCCGTCGCCTCGGCGAACAGGTTCACCCGCTCCTGGGTGATCTCGAGCCACTCGCTGTGGCCGAGATCCTCGCCGACGGCCGCCTCGATCTCGTCGATTCCGTGGAAGGTGCGCATGATTCGTTTCTCCTGGGTCAGGGCCGCTGCGGACGGTGTCCGGCGCGACGGAGGGTGACGCGATACGTGTAGTGCTCGGGCAGAAAGTAACTGACGGACAGCTCGGCGGGTTCGCCCAGATCGTTCGAGTACAGCCGGTCCACCCGCAGCAGGGGATGCCCCGCGGTGCAGTTCAGCTCGCGCGCAACCTCGTCCGTGGCCCGCGCGACGGTGATCGTCTGTGCCGCCTCGACGATGGGATGCTCGAGGTGCGGTTCGAGCAGACCCATCACAGTGTTCCGGCTCGACGCCCCGGCCGCGAGCTCCGGGGCATCGAGCACGTGCGCGGCCACGTGATCGGGCAGGTACACGGTGGTCAGCGCGAACGGGATCCCGTCGTGCACGCGGCGCAGCGCCACCGAATGCACCAGATCGGTGTCCAGTCGCAGCCGGCTCGCGGCCTCGATGTGCACGCCGCGTCTCAGTGGCGCGACGATCTCCATCGTGGTGTCGGCGGCGAGGTCGAGCAGGTCCTCGATGGAGCCGAGCTGGCGCCGGTAGCGCCGCCCGCCCTCGTCGGCGAATGTGCCGCGGCCGGGCACCCGGTAGACGACGCCGTCGGCGACGAGGTCCTGGAACGCCCGCCGCACCGTCTGCCGGCTCAGTCCGTAGCGCTGCGCGAGTTCGGCCTCGGTGGGCAGCCGCACGCCGCCGCGGTACTCGCCGGCGTCGACGGCCTCGCGCAGCCGTCGCGACAGCTGCGCGTACGCCGGTTCCGTGTCGCGTTCGCCCATGACGATCACGGATCCTAGTGACGGGCGGTCACAGGCCGCCGCGGGCCACCAGTTGGGACGCGATGACGCCCTTCTGGATCTCGTTGGTGCCCTCGCCGACGATCATCAGCGGGGCGTCGCGGAAGTAGCGTTCGACGTCGTACTCGGTGGAGTAGCCGTAGCCGCCGTGGATGCGCACCGCGTTCAGCGCGATCTCCATCGCGATCTCCGAGCAGTACAGCTTGGCCATGCCGGCCTCCATGTCGCACCGCTCGCCACTGTCGAAGCGCTCGGCCGCGTAGCGGGTCAGCTGCCGTGCCGCGGTGAGCTTGGTGGCCATCTCCGCCAGGTAGTTGCCGATCGACTGGTGCTTCCAGATGGGCTGGCCGAAGCTCTCGCGCTGCTGCGCGTAGGCCAGGGAGTCCTCGAGCGCGGCCGCGGCGACGCCGAGGGCGCGGCACGCGACCTGGATGCGGCCGGTCTCGAGGCCCTTCATCATCTGCCCGAAACCCCGGCCGGGCTCGCTGCCGAGGATCGCCGTCGCCGGGGCGCGGTAGCCGTCGAAGCTCAGCTCACAGGACTCGACGCCCTTGTAGCCGAGCTTGGGCAGATCCCGCGAGACGGTCAGGCCGGGCCCGTGCTCGACCAGGACGATGGAGATGCCCTTGTGCCGGGGGGTGGCGGCCGGGTCGGTCTTGCACAGCAGCGCGATCAGCCCGGCGCGACGGGCGTTGGTGATCCACGTCTTGGCGCCAGTGATCACCAGGTCGTCGCCGTCCCGGCGGGCGGTGGTGGTCATCGCCTGCAGGTCCGAGCCGCCGCCCGGCTCGGTCAGCGCCATCGTCGCGCGCACCTCACCGGTCGCGAGCTTCGGCAGCCAACGCTGCTTCTGCTCCTCGGTGCCGAACAGCACCAGCAGCTTGGCGACGACGGTGTGCCCGCCCATCGCCCCGGCCAGACTCATCCAGCCGCGGGCGAGTTCCTCGGTGACCTGCGCGTAGCACGGCATCGACACCGGCATCCCGCCGTACTCCTCCGGCACGGCCAGCCCGTAGATCCCGATCTGCTTCATCTGCTCGATCCACTTCTCGGGGTACTCGCCTGAGTGCTCGACCTCCTGCACCGACGGCTTGACCTCCCGGTCGATGAACTCGCGCACCGTCTTGACCAGGTAGGTCTCTTCGTCGCTCAGGTAGCTCACGGAAAAATCCTCGAATCGACACGGGACCTGCGATCCCACCCGTCATTTGTACGGCCATTTTTCGTGGCGCACCCGGCCGTGTCAACACCATCCGGTCGCACGACACCCCTCGAACCGCCTATACGTCGACCCTGCCGTCGCCTATAGGTCCGCTCCGGGTAGCGCCGGACCGGACAATGGCCGTACATTTAGCGCGTTCCCGACCGCCCCACAGCAGAGGTTGATCCGTGACTCTCGCCCAGCCCCGCCGCCGGCGAGCCGTGCTCGTCGCCCCCGGCTCCGACGACCGCAAGGCCGGCAAGGCTCTGGCCTCCCCGGCCGACGAGGTGGTTCTCGACCTCGAGGACGCCGTCGCCACCGGCCACAAGGACACCGCCCGCGACCTCGTCGCCGACCTGGTGTCCACGCACGGCACCGGTCGCACGATCGCGGTGCGTGTCAACGGTCCCGGCACGCCGTGGTTCGCCGACGACCTGCGCGCCTGCGCCGCCCTCGGATCGGCCCTGTCGTCGGTGGTGGTGCCCAAGGTCGAGGGCCCGGCCGACCTCGCCGAGACCGACCGGATCCTCACGGCGGCAGGCGATACCGACCTGGCCGTGCAGGCGCTGATCGAGACGCCGGCCGGGGTGACCCGCCTCGACGAGATCGTCACCGGCCCGCGACTGGCCGCGGTGATCCTCGGTTACGCCGACCTCGGCGCCGCGCTCGGCCGCACCCGCACCGCCGCCCCCGAGCACTGGCTGTACGTGCAGGACCGGATCCTGCACGCCGCCCGCGCCGCGGGCGTGCAGGCGATCGACGGCCCGTTCCTCGGCATCACCGACGACGATCGGTTCCGTCACGCCGCCCGCTGGACCGCCGACCTCGGCTTCGACGGCAAATGGGTCATCCACCCTGCCCAGATCGACTCGGCCGCAGCGGCCTTCACCCCGAACGACGAGCAGGCCGAGCAGGCGCGGCGGGTGCTGGCCGCCCTGGCCGAGGCCGAGGCCCGCGGCGCGGGCGCCGCCCAGCTCGACGGACAGATGCTCGACGAGGCGGTCGCCGTCGCCGCCCGCCGCACCCTCGCCCTGATCGGAGAGAACTGAGATGACCACCGCGAACGCCGCCACCGAGGTCGGCGGCCCCTACTTCGACGAGCTGACCGTCGGCCAGGTCTTCGACACCGCCCCCGCGGTCACGATCACCGACGGCCTCGCCGCCGCCCACCAGGCGATCCTCGGCGACCGGCTGCGCCTGCCCCTCGATGCGCACCTGTCGGCGGCCGTCGCCGGTGGGCCCGTCGCGCACGCCGGGCTCGTCACCGATCTCGCGATCGGCCAGTCCACCCTGGTCACCCACCACGTCAAGGCCAACCTGTTCTACCGCGGCCTGCGCTTCCACCGCTTCCCGCACCTCGGTGACACGCTCTACACGACCACCGAAGTGGTTGGTCTGAAGGAGAATTCGGTCAAGCCCGGCCGCAAACCCACCGGCCTGGCGGCGCTGCGGATGAACACCGTCGACCAGAACGGACGGACCGTCCTCGACTTCTACCGGTGCGCGATGCTGCCGCTGAACGAAAACCCCGATCCCGAACGCGTCGTGGCCGCCGACGACCTGTCCGCGATCGGCCCGCAGGAGCCGCCGCGGTGGTCCGCGCCCGCAGACTGGGATCTCGCCGCCTACCGGACACGGGTTCCAGGAACGCATTTCGATCCGTCGCTGGCCGGTGCGGTGCTGCGGTCGAGCGGCGACGTCGTGACCAGCGCACCCGAGCTGGCGCGGCTGACCCTCAACATCGCCGCCACCCACCACGACGAACGTGTCGGTGCCGCAGGACGACTGGTGTACGGGGGTCACACCATCGGTCTCGCCCTGGCCCAGGCCACCCGGGCGCTGCCGAACCTCGTCACCGTCCTCGGCTGGCACTCGTGCGACCACACCGGCCCGGTCCACGAGGGCGACACCCTCACCAGCGACCTGCACGTCGAGTCCGCCCACCCCCTCGACAGCGGAGGGGGCGTCCTCGAACTGCGCTCGATCGTCCACGCCCACCGCGGCACCGACGCGCCGGCAGCCGTGCTGGACTGGCGCTTCACCGCACTCATGGCCTGACCCCGGAACCGACATGACTTCTCCTGCCCCGGCACCGGACCCCATCGTCGCCCCCGACGCACCCGACTGGCGTCTGCACGCCCGCTGCCGGTTCATCGGACCGGACACCTTCTACGCCCCCGAGGGCGAGACCCTGGGCGAGCGGCAACGCCGGGAACGAGCGGCCCGGGACATCTGCGCACCCTGCCCCGTTCGTATCGCGTGCCGCGACCATGCCGTGAAGAACAAGGAACAGCACGGAATCTGGGGCGGACTCACCGAGAGGGAACGCCGCGGACTGCGGTACGTCCGC
Organism: Rhodococcus sp. P14; assembly: GCF_000256505.1. Classification (NCBI taxonomy): domain Bacteria; kingdom Bacillati; phylum Actinomycetota; class Actinomycetes; order Mycobacteriales; family Nocardiaceae; genus Rhodococcus; species Rhodococcus sp. P14. The sequence continues at coordinate 15,619 of NZ_AJFC01000125.1, forward strand.
TGGCTGCCGGACCGTGCTACGTCGGCGGCCGGCTGACCCTACCCGCGGTCGCTCACTCCCCCCGGCGTGGCGATCTCGTCGCAGGTCCCATTCGAGCGCCCACGGCGTGTGCGTCCGCGCTGCATGACGAGGTCGTTCAGGTAGGGCGCGATCTTCGCCTCCTGCGCCTTCTCTCGACTACACAGTCGAGCGATCTGTTCGACCGACGACGACCTTCCAGTCCCGTGGACGGTCAGTCCGATCGCGGGTATGAACCATCCGGGCAGCGCACCGCCCAGGTGGGCAGGCTCAACGCGCGACCGACGCGCGCAACCGGCGCGCGATGCCGGGCAGGAGCGTCACCGTCGCCCACAGCGCGACCGCGGCGACAACGGCAGTGGCCGTGTCGCCGAACGTGGCGGTGCCGAGCTCGTATCCGCGCAGGGCATCGGTGGCGTGGGCGACCGGGTTGAGCGTCGCGGCGGCCTGCATCCAACCCGGCATGGTCTCGAGCGGGGCGAACGCGCTCGAGACGAACATCAGCGGCATCATCACCATCATCCCGGCGAACTGCACCACATCGGGACGGCGGAGCCGGTCACCGATGAGCCCGAACAGGGCACTCATCGCCGCGGCCAGCACGGCGAGCACGACGATGCCGGCCAGGGCGTCGACGACGGTGCCATGGAACTCGAACCCGAGTACGACGGCGGCGACACCGAGGAGCGCGGCCCGGGCGAGGGTGAACGCGGCTTCGTTGAGCGTGCGCGCCACACCGGGCAGCGCCGCCCGCATGGGAAGCGCGGCGAAGCGGTCGTGCAGGCCGTTGGTGTGATCGATCGCCGCGGACACCCCCGCGTTGGTGCCGGCCATCACGGTGGAGACTGCCAGCATGGCGGGGGTGAGGAAGTCGATGTAGCTGACCCCGGGAGGGAAACCGGGTCCGGCCGCCACACTGCGGAACACCTGACTGAACAGGACCAACATCGCCATCGGCATCGTCAGCGAGAACATCAGCAACTGCGGGACGCGGGCACTGGTGCGCAGATTGCGGACCACAAGGGCCGCGAGCTGGTCTGCGGCGGGTGACCGCCCGGATCGGGTGGTGAGCATGGCGTTCATGGGGTGGCTCCGTCGTGGGCGAGGTGGGTGAAGACGTCGTCGAGGCTGGGCGAGGCGACATCGAGGTCGCTGACGTCGACGCGGTCCCGGGCGAGCTGGGCGACGAGTTCGGCAGCGGTCATCGCGTCGCCGACGGTGAGCGAGACACGGACCCGACCGCCGTCGACGGGATTCTCGGTCTCGGGCCCGAACGGCAGGCCGCCGAGCTGGTGCGTGGGAATCGTGGCGGTCACCACCTTGCCGCCGACAATCCGCTTCAGCTCGGCGGGCGTACCGCGGGCGGCGACCCGCCCCCGGTTGAGCACGACAATGTGGTCGGCAAGCCGGTCGGCCTCTTCGAGGTACTGGGTCGTGAGCACGACGGTGGTGCCGTTGGTGGTGAGTTCGTCGACGACGTCCCACAGCGCGCTGCGGGCGATGGGATCCAGGCCGGTGGTCGGCTCGTCGAGGAACAGTACCGACGGAGATCCGACCAGGCTGGCGGCCAGGTCGACCCGACGTCGTGACCCACCGGAGAGTTCACCGACCCGCCGCGACGCGAGGTCGAGCAACCCGAGCCGGTCGATCAGAGTGTCGGCCCGAGCCCGTGTCCGGCCGCGCAGACCGGCGAGGCGGCCTATCAGTTCCAAATTCTCTCGGGCAGTGAGGAACTCGTCGAGTCCGGCATACTGGCCGGTGACTCCGATCCGGCGGCGCACGTCCATCGCGTCGGTGACGACGTCGAGGCCCTCGACCAGCGCCCGGCCGACGGTCGGCCGCACCAGCGTGGTGAGCACGCGAATCAAGGTCGTCTTACCGGCGCCGTTGTGGCCGAGCACGCCGAGCGTCGTGCCCGCCCGCACCTCGAGGTCGAGGCCGTCGAGCGCCCACGTCTTGTCGTAGGCGACGTGGAGATCGTCCACTACTACTGCAGGGGCGTTCATCTCACGCCTCCGAACCGGTGCCGGGCACGTGCACTGCCGGCGCGCTCCGGCGTCGCCGGCCCGGACGTCGGGGCACCCCCGCAAGGAGGGGTGGTGCGTCGGTGTCGTCGGCGTCGAGCGCGATGTGGACACGGATGGTCGTCATCTGAGGGTCCTTCCGAGACGGCGCTTCCCTGGGTTGGGAAGTCGACATCTCTGACGAGCGACTCGCGATTTGGACGCATCACACCGACAGCGACCGCTCGAGCGCGGCCCGGAAGAACCGAACGAATGGACGTGAGGGGGAGCCCCGTCGGCCAGCCATAAACGACGCATCTCCCAGCGCAGTCACTGGCGCGGAACTACTTTTGAAGCCTCGGAGCCGCCGCCGGATTCGCCTGAGAGCCGACGAGAGGACCGGCCGCGCCCGGCTCAGGCGCCGAGACCGTGCGCGAGCCGCTGCACCCGTTCGCGCGCCGCGTCCAGGCTTGCCGTGGAGCGCTCGGTCATCGGCTCCAGTGCCGGAATACGTCCCGCCAGGGTGTATTCGGCGGTCACGACCGTGACGTCCATGCCCAGCGACGTGCCGAGCACCTGCTGCAGCGGCGGCACGGTGTGGTCGAGCCCCTCGTCCGGGTCGCCGGGGCCGTAGGCCAGCCCGCGGCTCGAGATCACGACGACGGGCGTGCCCGCGAACGGCTGGTCCGGGGTGTCGAACGGCACGGTGGTGCCGAGTACGTGGATGTGGTCGATCCACGCCTTCAGCGTCGACGGGAGCGACCAGTTGTGCATCGGGGCACCGATCACGACGGCATCGGCGCTCCGGACCTCGGCGATCAGCTCCGTCTGCAAGGCCTCCGCCGCGGGATCGACGGAGGCGCCGGGTGCCCGCAGGCGTGGCGCGTAGTGCAGTTCCGCGTCCCCGAGATGCGGGACCGGGTCTCGGTGCAGGTCCCGTTGGATCACGGTGTGGCCGGGTCCGCGCCGGCGCCACGTGTCGGCGAAGAGACGGGTCAGCTCGCGGGAGACGGACATCTCGAGGTTCGCGGACGAATCGAGCTGCAACAGCTGGGGCACGTCGGGCTCCTTCGGGTTCGAGTACTGCACCTGTGGATCACTGCGCCGGTGGATCACTGCGCCGGGTCGATGACCGTGCCGGGTCGGCTACCGGCTATTGCACGATGCCGGCGGCACGCAGCCCGGCGATCTGCTCGTCGGTGAGGCCGAGATCGGTGAGCACCGCGTCGGTGTGCTGGCCCAGCGCCGGGACCGCCCCCATGCGCATCTCCACGTCGGAGAACGTCATGGGCGGCAGCACGGCCCGCACCGGGCCCGCCTCGGTGCCCACCTCCCGCCAGCGGTTCCGTTCCTCGAGCTGCGGGTGCTCGATCAGATCCTTCATCTCGTTCAGCCGGGCGGCGGGTACCCCCGCGGCGGCGAGCCGTTTGTCGAGTTCGGCGGTCTCGAAGCGGCGCGTGTGCTCGGCGACGACCGCGTCGGTCTCGGCGCGGTGCTGCACCCGCAGGATGTTCGTCGCGAACTTCGGGTGCCCGGCGAGATCCGGGCGGCCGAACACCTCGGTGACCAGCGCCCGCCAGCCGCGGTCGTTCTGCACGCCGATGAGGATCTTCCCGTCGACGGTCGGGTACGCGTCGTAGGGCGCGATCGACGCGTGGCTCAGACCCATCCGCTGGACCTGCGTGTCCTGATACATCTGCAGGTACATCGGGTGGCCGAGCCACTCGACGGTCGCATCGAACATCGACACGTCGATCGTCGCACCCGCTCCGGTGCGCTCGCGCCGGAACAGCGCCGCCTGGATCGACGTGAGCGCGTACATGCCGGCGGCGATATCGGAGGTCGGGATGCCGGTCTTCGTGGCGGTCTCCGGGGTGCCGGTGATCGAGCACAGCCCGGTCTCGGCCTGGACCAGCATGTCGTAGGCCTTGCGCTCGCGCAGCGGGCCCTCGGTGCCGTAACCGGTCATGTTCACCACGATCAGCTCGGGCCGCGCGCGCCGCAGCTCGTCGGCGCCGAGCCCGAGCCGCGCCGCCGCGCCGGGCGCGAAGTTCTGGAGCACCACGTCGGCGTCGTCGACGAGGCGACGCACCGTGGCGATGCCCTCGGCGGCCTTGAGGTCGATGCAGATCGACTCCTTGCCGCGGTTGAGCCACACGAAGTGCGACGCCAGCCCGTGGACGGCGGCGTCGTAGTTGCGGGCGAAGTCGCCCTCCCCGATGCGTTCGATCTTGATGACGCGGGCGCCGAGATCGGCGAGGTGGCGGGTCGCGATGGGGGCGGCGACCGCCTGCTCGAGGCTGACGACGGTGATGCCCGCCAGCGGCAGGCCCGTCGATGCCTCGCTTCTCGGCTCGCTGTGCTCGCTCATCGCGTGTGTGCCTTCCTGTCTTCGTATGCCGTCGCGGCCTCTCCCCGGGCACGGCAGCGCCACCGTCGCACATCGTCCTCCGGCGCGCCGTGGTCGATCAGCCACGCCTCCGGCCCGCCGGGATGCGCGACGAGGCGTTCCACGATCGGAGTGATCGCCTCGGCGGGCGCGCGGAACAGTTCCGACGGTACCGCCCGGCCACCACCCGGGGACGAGCCGCCCACGCGCAGACCGACGGCCTCCCAGCGACGGTACAGACGGGGCATGTTCGTGTCGGTGGCCACGTAGTCGTCGACGACGGCCTGCGGTTCCACCCCCGCAGCGAGCAGCAGGACGGCGACGGCGAGGCCGGTGCGGTCCTTGCCGGCGGTGCAGTGCACGAGGACCGGGCCCGCGGCCCGCGCGACGACCGGCACGAGCCCGGCGAACAGCGGCGCGGCCACGTCGACCACGCGGCCGTAGAGTTCGGCGAGGCCGAGGCCGGTGCGCCCGCCCGGCGCGGCGTCCGCGTGCAGCGACAGCCGGTGCACGTGCGTGCCGTCCGGCCAGGTGTATGTGCGGTGGCCGCGCTCGGCGTCGGAGCGCAGGTCGACGACCGTCGTGGGGGGCCGCTCGGCGAGGAGTCCGCGAACCACGTCGCCGGTGTAGCAGGCATCGCCGCGGTACAGCACACCGGCGGCGGTGCGGCCGCCGTCGGTCAGCGCCAGCCCACCGAGGTCCCGCAGGTTCACCGGCCCGGGTCCGGACTGCTCTTCGTCCTGCACGTGCACCCCTTCTCGTTCGTCCGGGACCCCGTGCCCCGTCGCCCCACAGTCGATACCCGACCGGCGGTCCCTGTCCAGCGGGGTCCCGGTACGGACTACTCCGGCCGGCCGTCGGTGATCAGCGGCCAGAGCCCCCGGGAACCGGCCTCGACGGCCGCCGCGGTGAGCCTGTCGTCCCAGAACCGGACGGAGCCGAATTCCCGGCGCCACGACAGCAGCCGGTTCGCGTGCCGGTGCAGCTCGTGCTCCATGGTGAAGCCGATCGCGCCGAGACTCTGGTGGGCGTTGCGCACCACCACCGACGCGGCGTGCCCCGCACAGGACTTCGCGGCGGCGATCGCGAATCCCGCTTCGTCGCTGCAGAATCCGGAATCCTCGGCGATCGTCACGGCGGCCTGCGCGGCGGCGCGGGCGAGCGCCCCCTCGGCGGCGATGTCCGACACCAGGTGCTGCACCGCCTGGAACTTGGCGAGCGGACGGCCGAACTGGACGCGGGCGGTGGTGTGGCCGACCACCAGGTCGAGCACCCGCTCCATCGCGCCGCTCATCGCCAGCGCCCGGGCGAGCGCGCCCCGGCGCAGGAACTCCTCCGCGGTGCCGTCCGGCACCTCGGCACCGGGGAGCGCGGCGACGTCGACGCGGATGTGGTCGCGCGGCTCGGACGCGACGTCGACCGCCTCGGTGACCTCGACGTCGGCGCGGGCGACGTCGGCGACCCGCCACGTGCCGTCCGCCTCCCACAGCACGACGACGGCGTCGACGTCGCGGGCCCACGGCACGTGCCGGGCCGAGCCGTCGGCGGTCAGCACGGCGGCGGTGCGTGCCGCCGCCGGATCGGTCACCGCGCGCTCGCAGCCGGACAGCTGCAGCAGCCAGCCGGCGAGGAGGTCGTTCTCGGCAACCGGCACCGCCGCGGCACCGGCGCCCGCGGCGCCGAGCAGGTAGGCGGCTTCGGCCCAGCCCGCCTCACTGCCCCCGTCCGCCTCCGGACCGGTGAGCCGGGCGAGACCGAGTTCGGCCAGGGTCGACCACAGTTCGCGGTCGAGACGCAGCGGCCCGTCGAGGCGGTGATCGTCGCCGCGGCGCTCACCGAAGAGCTGTTCGAGCATCTGCGCGAGTTCGCGCATCTCGACGTCGTTGCCAGTAGTCGCGTTACTCATCAGCGCATCCCCAATCCCCGCGCGATGACCCCGCGCAGAATCTCACTCGTGCCGCCTCGGAGGGTGAATCCGGGACGCTGCATGACGCCGGCTCGGACCAGTTCGGCGAACCTCTCCCCGGCGGTGTCGCTCTCGTCGGCCAGTTCGTCGGCGAGGTCGGCGATGTCGCCCTCGGTCTGGGTGCCGAGCACCTTGACCACCGACGCGGCGACCTCCGCGTTCTCGTGCCGCTGCAGTGCCTCGGACACCCCGCGGGACATGTGGTGCAGGCCGAAGATCCGGCCGACGAACGCGCCGATGCGGGGGTCGGCCGGCAGACGGCCGGCGCCGGCCTCGTCCACCGCCCCGGCGAGCACCCCGAACGTGGACATGAAGCGTTCCGGGCCGCTGCGCTCGTAGCCGAGTTCGGAGGTGACCTGCGCCCAGCCGTCGCCGACGGTGCCGAGCACGAGGTCGTCGGGCACGAACACGTCGTCGAGGACGACCTCGTTGAAGTGGTGCTCACCGGACATCGACAGCACGGGCCGGATCTCCACGCCGGGCGAGTCCAGCAGGACGATGAACTGGCTCAGTCCGGCGTGCCGGTGCGCCGGGTCGAGCGGCGCGGAGCGGGCCAGCGCGAAGAAGGCGTCGGCGTGGTGGGCGCCGGAGGTCCACAGCTTGGTGCCGGTGATGCGCCAGCCGCCGTCGACCTCCACGGCCCTGGTCTTCACGCTCGCCAGGTCGGATCCGGACTCGGGTTCGCTCATGCCGATGGCCCAGCAGATCTCGCCGCGGGCGATGCCGGGCAGGAACCGCCGTTTCTGCTCCTCGGTGCCGTACTTGAGCAGCGACGGCGCCGCCTGCCGGTCCGCGACCCACTGGGCGGCGACCGGTGCGCCGACCGCGAGGAGTTCCTCGGTGACGACGAAACGCTCCATGAAGGTGCGGCCGTGCCCGCCGTACTCGGTGGGGATGGTCATGCCGACCCAGCCGCGGGCGGCGAGGGCCTTGGTGAAGTCGGTGTTCCAGCGGGCGAGCCAGGTGTCCACGCCGGGGGTGAACACGCCTGCGTCGATCTGCTCGCGCAGGAAGGCGCGCACCTCGGCTCGCAACGCGGCGAGGCTCGGGTCGGGGGCACCGGCGGACGGCACCAGTGATGTACGCATCGTCGTCTTCTTCCGTGAGGGGGTCAGGGTCGCGGTTGCAGCAGCAGCAGGGCCAGGTCGCCGTACCGGGCCGCGATGTCGGCGGGGGTGTCCGGACCGTCCGGGTCGTACCAGTTCGCGATCGAGGTCGTCATCGCCAGGATCGAGCGGCGGCAGTCCTCCGGGTACGGGGTGGTGAACGCTCCGGATTTCACGCCGTCCTCGATGATGCTGCCCAGCAACTCGTTTCCGGAACGTCGCCGCTGCTCGTAGACCGCCGCGTTCTCCGGTTCCAGGTTGCGGACCTCGGTGCCGATCATCAGGCTCTGCTCCTGGCAGGTGGTGCGGAACCGGACGAGGGCGATCACCAGGGCCCGCAGTCGCTCCACCGGGTCGTCCCCGACACGCGAGAGTTCCTCGTCGCACATCGCGTCGAAGGCGTTGACGCCGTCGATCAGGATGGCCAGCAGCAGGTCCTGCTTGTTCTTGTAGTGGTAGTACAGCGCGGACAGGCTGACGCCGGCCTCCTGGGCGATCGTCCGGATCGACGAGGCCCCGTATCCGTTGCGGACGAACTCGCGACGGGCCGCCTCGATGAACACCCGTTGCCGCTCCGAGGGGACGACGGTGTCTCCCTGTCGTGCATAGGTGCCCCGCCGGACGCTCATCGGTCACCTCCGGCGGTCACGGGGCGCAGCGCCCCCTTGACGAGCTTGCCGGTGGGCGTCCGGGGCAGCGCAGCGACGAAGTCGACGCTGCGCGAGCACTTGTACCCGGCGATGCGGTCGCGGCAGTAGGCGATCAACTCGGCGGCGAGCGCCTCGTCGCCGGCAACGCCCACCGCCGGCTGGACGACCGCCCGGACCGATTCGCCCATCTCGGCGTCGGGCACGCCGATCACCGCGACGTCGAACACCTTGGGGTGCAAGGCGAGTGCGTTCTCGATCTCCTGCGGGTAGATGTTGACCCCGCCGGAGATGATGGTGAACATGGCCCGGTCGGTGAGGAAGAGGTAGCCGTCCTCGTCGAGATATCCGATGTCCCCGGTCGTCGCCCAGGTGGGGTGGAGCGGGTGGCGCGACTCGGCCGTCTTCTCCGGATCGTTGTGGTACTCGAAGCTGTACCCGGGACGTTCGAAGTAGATCGACCCGATCTGCCCGGGCGGCAACTCCGTTCCGTCCTCGGCGCAGATGCGGGCACGGCTGGGGTGGCCGTGACCGGTGCGGCCCACGGTGCCGGGTTTGCGGAGCCACTCCTGCGGCGAGACGAGGGTGCTGCCGACGGATTCGGTGGACGAGTAGTACTCGTAGATCCGCTCACCCCACCAGTCGATCATGGCGCGCTTGACCTCGACCGGGCACGGCGCGGCCGAGTGGATGGCCACCCGCATCGCGGACAGATCGTAGCGGCCGCGGGCCCGTTCGGACAGCTTCAGCAACCGGACGAAATGCGTGGGCACCCACTGACTGTGGGTGACGCGGTGGCGCTCGAGGTCGGCGAGGCAGGTCTCGGCGTCGAACCTGCCCGCGACGATCGCGGTGCCCCCGAGGGCCTGCGCCGCGGCCCCGAACCGCAGCGGCGCAGCATGGTAGATCGGCGCCGGGGAGTAGTACACGCAACCGTCGTCGAAGCCGAAACTCTGCAGCAGCCCGACCGCGTTGGAGGCCGCCTGCTCACCGACCTGCACTCCGCTGAGCGCGGGCTTGATCCCCTTCGGCCGGCCGGTCGTGCCCGACGAGTAGAGCATGTCCGTGCCGCCGGGCTGGTCGGCCGGCGGGGTGGTGCTCATCGCGGCGATCTCGGCTTCGTATCCGAGGTGTCCGGGTATGTCGCCGCCGAATGCCAAGCGGTGCCGCACCTTCGGTGTGTCGTCGGCAACGGCGACGGCCAGGTCGGCGAGCGGCGCGGAGACCACGAGGGCGGTGGCGTCGCAGTCGTCGACGATGTAGGCGACCTCGGAGGGGGCGAGATGCGTGTTGACGAACGTCACGTACATTCCGGAACATACTGCCGCCCAGTACAGTTCGAATGCGGTGGCGTCGTTGACCGACAGCACCGCGAGGTGGTCCCCGAGGCCGAGGCCGTGGGCGCGGAGCCAGTGTGCGAACTGCACCGAACGGTCCTCGAGCTCACGGTAGCTCACCACACGGCCGGTGGCGGCCTCGATCGCCGCCGGCTTGTCCGGGGTGACCGACGCGTAGCGTCCGGGATACATCCGAGCTCCTTCCACCTGCCCTGGCAGTACGGTTACAGGCCGAGGTCCTTGGCAATGATCGTCTTCATGACTTCGCTGGTGCCGCCGTAGATCCGGCTGACGCGGGTGTCGGCGTAGAGACGGGCGATCGGATACTCGGTGATGTAGCCGTACCCGCCGTGCAGCTGCAGGCACCTGTCGATCACGCGACCGGCGACCTCGGTGCAGAACAGCTTCGCCCGGGCGGCGTCGGCGACCGACAGCTCGCCCCGGTCGAGCAGCTCGAGGCAGTGGTCGGCGAAGACCCGCGCCGCCTGCACCTCGGCGGAACATTCCGCGAGAACGAACTTGGTGTTCTGGAAGGAGGCCACCGCCTTGCCGAACACCGTGCGGTCCCGGGTGTACGCGAGGGCATGCTCGATCGCGGCCGCGGCCTGGCCCACCTGGTTCAACGCGATGCTCAGACGTTCCTGGGGCAGGTTGTGGGCGAGATAGCCGAAGGCCTTGCCCTCCTCGCCGAGGAGATTCTCCACCGGCACCTTCACGTCCTGGTACGACAGCTCGGCGGTGTCCTGCTGGTGCAGACCGAGCTTGTCGAGCTTGCGGCCGACGGAGAACCCCTCGGCGTCGGTGGGGACGCAGAGGATCGACAGTCCGGCGCGACGGTCCTCCGGGTCGAACGGGGCGGTGCGGCACACGGTGAGGACCAGGTCGGCGGTGACGCCGCCGGTGATGAACGTCTTCGCGCCGTTGACGACGTAGTGCGAGCCGTCGGCGGACAGCGTGGCCGTGGTGGCGATGTTGGCCAGGTCTGAGCCGGTGCCGGGCTCGGTCATCGCGACGGCGGTCATCATCCGCCCGGACGCGAAGTCCGGCAACCAGCGCTTCCGCTGCTCGTCGGTGCCGTATTCGAGCAGGTACGGCAGGATCAGGCAGGAGTGCACGGTGTAGGAGCCGAAGGACACCCCGGCCCGCGCCACTTCCTCGAACACGATGGCGTTGTACTTGAAGCTCGCCTCGCCGCCACCGCCGAACTCCTCGGGCACCTGGATGCCGAGGATGCCGAGTTCACCGAGGCGGTGGAAGAACTCGCGCGGGGGCCGGCCCAGCTCGTCCCACTCCTCGCGATGCGGCAGCACCTCTCGCGCGATGAAATCGCGCACCATGGACCGGAATTCGTCGTGCTCCCGGCTGAAGATCGTCCGCTCCACGGCCGTATTCCCTTCGTTGCGTGCGGCGACCCGCGAGGGCGCGGCGGTCAGTTCCCGGTGAAGTTCCCGCCGCGGCGTTCGAGGAACGCCGAGAGGGCCTCGCCGTGGTCGGCGGTGTGGTGCGAGAGGGCCTGGAACGCCGCCGAGAGCTCGAGGATGCTGTCGAGATCCTGGCGCTGCCCCTCGCGCATCAGCTTCTTGGTCATGCGCAGTGCGTGCGGCGGGTTCGAGGCGACGCGGGCGGCGAGCTCACCGGCCGCGGCGAGCAGCTGATCGGGTTCGACGACCCGGGAGACCATGCCCCACTCGAGCGCGGTGGCGGCGTCGACGCGGTCGCCGGTGAAGGCCATCTCCGCGGCCCGCGCCGCACCGATGGCGCGGGGCAGCAGCCAGGCGCCGCCGTCGCCGGGGATGATGCCGAGCTTGACGAAGCTCTCGGCGAAGAACGCGGTGTTCGAGGCGATCCGCATGTCGCACATCATGGCCAGGTCGCAGCCGGCGCCGACCGCGGGACCGTTGACGGCGGCGATGATCGGCACCTCGCAGTGGTAGATCGCCTTGGGCAGCCGTTGGATTCCGCGACGGTAGCCCTCCCGCAGCTGATGCGGGGCGCCCCCGAACATCCCCGTACGGTCGGCCATGTCCTTGACGTTGCCGCCGGCCGAGAACGCGCTCCCGGCGCCGGTGAGGATCACCACGCGGGTCTCGTAGTCCGCGTTCGCCTCGTCCACGAGCTGCACCAGCCGCTCGACGACGTCGTCGCCGGAGATCGGATTGCGCGCCTCGGGCAGGTTGATCGTCCACGTCGTGACGTGGCCTTCGCGGCTGGAGAGTACGACGTCCTCGGGTGCGCTCATGCGGAGGTCCTTTCGGCCGACGGAACGGCAGGCAGCAGATTAGGTCGAACGATCGTTCAAATTACTGTGCCGAGGACCCGTTGTAAAGAGGGGGACGCCGCGACGGCCGGGCCGGCCGCGCTCACGCGAAGTCGAACAGGGGTGGGAGCACGCACACCACCAGCGCCGCCCAGATCCCGAAGACCGGCAGGTAGCGGGTCTGCCAGCGTTCGACGGAGCCGAAACCGCGGCGGCCACGGACGAACCCGAACAGGAGCCGAGCCGACCAGGTGAGACCGACCAGCAGAACCAGGTTCATCCCGAGTGCGGCCACCTTGTTCGGAGTGAAGCCGAACTCCGCGATTCGCGTGAGCATGGCGGTCAGCATGAGCACGTCGACCACGAGCGCAAGGACGACGAGGACGAGTTGCAGGCGGTCGAACAGGTCGGGCGGCAGATGCGGCTCGCGGGCGGAGACCGCGTACAGCAACAGGCCCAGGACGACGACGAGGATGAGGTCCATCAGGATCAACAGATTCCGGTCGACGTCGACGACGCTTCCCGTCGTCGCGAGGGCCGCGAGCAACACCAGCAGCATGACGATCGTGACGGGGGTGAACACGCGGGTGAGGACGGGCGCGATGTTCTCCACCACGTTCTGCTTCGCCTCGACCAGCCAGGCGGCGACGACGACCGCGCCCGCCGCGCCGAACGGCAGCACCCACTCCTCGACGACCCACTCGGCATCCGTGCCGAGCGCATCGAACGCGCCGATCGTCAGACCCACCAGCACACCCCCGCCGAGGGCGAGAAGGGTGAGATAGACGACCCATTCGCCGGTGAACCGGATGAAGTCCATCCGGCGCCGGTCGGACCGCCACTCGCCACCGACGTAGGCGAGACCGACGACGAACCACAACACGATCGGGGTGTGGATCGCGACGATCACCTCGGTCGAACCGCTCGGGACGAAGGGGTATCCGTTAGTCACGGCCGCCGCCAGCGCGAACGGCACCAGCAGCGCCACGGCGCCGCGGGGCGACATCCGGCGCTTCCACGCGAAGTAGGCGGCGAGGAACGGGAGCACGAGCAGGCCGAGGTTGCGCGCGACGACGCCCTCGTCCAGGGTCGCCAGTCCCGCCTTCAGTGCGACGGCGCCGCCGACGGCGAGCGCGAGAACGACGAGCAACTCACGCCTGGGCCGGGGACCGCTGCCGTCCGCGGCGACGGACGTCAGGACGAGTTGCTTCCAGAGCCGATCGGAATGCTCGCGCGCGAACTCCCGGGAGATGTCGTCCACGCTGCCCATGCGCTTGACCGCGACCAGGAAAGCCTCGTCGGCCGCCAGACCCGCGGCGGACAGATCCGAGATCTGGTCCCGCAGATGATCTTCCATCTCGTCGGCGTCGGCGGTGGAGATCACGCGACGCCGTTCGACGTAACCTCGCCATCGGCCGATCTGCGTCTCCAACGCGGCGTCCATCACGACCACCCGGGGGCCGCGGGCATCTCCGCGCAGCGCCAGACCTGGTCGAGCGCGTCCGCGACCACGTCCCACTGGCTGCGCCGTTCGGCGAGCGCGCTCCGTCCCGCGTCGGTGATCGCGTAGTGCTTGCGTCGTCGTCCGGTGTCGGAACTCCCCCACGATGCCGACACGTATCCGGACCGTTCCAGCCGGTGCAGCAGGGGGTAGAGCATTCCGTCGGTCCACTGGATCCGTCCGCCGGACAGGTCCTTGACGCGTTTGAGGATGGCGTAGCCGTAGGAATCGCCCTCGGCGAGGATTCCGAGCACGAGCGGGGTCGCCGACGCGGCCACGAGGTCCTTCTCGATGTACATAGGTCTCCTATGCCTAGGTCTGCTAGGCATGAACCTAGCAGACCTAGGCATAGGCCGGTCGGTCTTCGGCTGCGGACTGCGCGTCCGAAACGCCCGTCGCACGCTCTGCACAGCGCGGGGAGGGCGCCGGGGTCCGGCGCCCTCCCCGCGGTGGGCCTGCGTTGCTCCGTACTGCCGTGTACCACCCGGTCGGCAGGCGGCTCCGGTGACGCGGTCAGCCCTTCTTCGGCTCCGCCTCCACCTCGTCGTCGTCGGCGAAGACCAACCGGCCGTCGTCCAGCGCGACGGCCCAACGGCGCACCGGCGCCCAGTCCCGTCCGAGTTGCTCGCCGGCCTGGGCAGCCTCGCTGGCATAGTCCTCGACCACTACACCGGGTGCACGGCCCTTCTCGTCGCCGCGGCGCACCACCACCCGCGAGCCGACGGTGAGCCCGCCGCGACCTGCGTCTCCCGAGTTGTCACTCATAACAAATGATCATGACAGCTAATGCGCCCACGGACACCCCAACGGCGGTTCGGCGCCCTCCGTGTCGGCTTCGGCACGTCCTCACGGCCCGACTCACTCGACGATCGGGAAGAGGGAGTCGCCGTCCTCGGGACTGCCGTCGATCTGCCCTCGATCGACGCGCGAGTCCTCGACGATGACACCCTCGACCACCTCGGCGTGCTTCCCACCGCCGCCCGCGACGGCGGCGTCCCCGTCGACCACCTCGTCGACGACATCCTCGGTCAGTTCGTCGTCGGGCATGGCCGCGACCGGCCGTTCGAGCGGCTCCGCGGGTGCCACGTCGGGCTCCTCCTCCGCGAGGCGCTGGTCCAGCGACTCGCCCTCCTGTTCCTCCCGCTGCGTGGTGCCGAATCGGTCGGCACCGCTCCAGCCCTCCGGCGGGTCCACGACCTCGTCACCGTCGTCGTTGCGGACTTCGTCGGAGTCGAGGCCCTCGCTGGGGCTGAGGGTGTCGCCGGGGCCGTCTTCGATACTCATGACTGTGACGTACCCGAGCCGGCGAACGCGGAAACGCGCAGGTTTACCGGGGTCGGAGGCCGGATATGCCGGGGAGACGACCACAGCGAGGGAGTCTTCCCATGGACGAGAACGACCTCTTCCAGCACATCGAGGAACTGGTGGACGAGGAGAAGGCGCTGCGTTCGAAGTCGAGCGGCGACGGCATGAGCGATCAGGACCGGCAGCGCCTGCGCGCCGTCGAGGAACGCCTCGACCAGTGCTGGGACCTGCTCCGGCAACGCCGCGCGAAAGCCGAGTTCGGCAACGACCCGGACGAGGCGGAGGCGCGGCCGGTCGGGGAGGTCGAGTCCTACCGCCAGTGAGGACCTCGTGACCGGGACCGCGAGGAGGACGGCGTGAGGTTCGAAAGCGTGCGGCTCAGAGCATCGAAAACTCTTGCTGCAGTGGCCCTCTCGCTCGGACTGGTCACCTCGTGCGGCGACACCCCGCCGGGCCCGGCGCCGACCACCGGCGTGCCCGCGTCGTCACCGGCACCGGTGACGGCGACGACGGCTGGGAGCACCCCCGTGCCGAACACCTCGTCGACCACAGCGACCGGGGACACCGCTCCACCGACCGACGCGTCCTTTCCCGGCGAGAACCTGACCCCGGAGGAGGCCGGGGAACTTCAGCGTGCGGTCGACGAGGGCAGCCGGCCGTGGCGGCTGGATCCGTCCCTGGTCGCGCAGGCGTTCGTGGCGGACC
Source organism: Rhodococcus sp. P14 (assembly GCF_000256505.1). Classification (NCBI taxonomy): domain Bacteria; kingdom Bacillati; phylum Actinomycetota; class Actinomycetes; order Mycobacteriales; family Nocardiaceae; genus Rhodococcus; species Rhodococcus sp. P14. The sequence continues at coordinate 30,853 of NZ_AJFC01000125.1, forward strand.
GGTTCGGCTGGAGCGACACCGAGGCGCGCACGGCCGACCCGCACACCGTGGAGGTGACCGACCGGACGGACGGCAGCATCGTGGTGCTTCAGCTACGCCAGCCCGTCCGCGAGGGGGCCGACGGCATCTGGGTCGTCACGGGCGGCGTCCGGATCGACTGAGGAACCCGCGTCGGAATCATGCCTGCGCCGCGGTCCGCCGCACGAGGTCGACGATCGCGACGGGAGCATCCGACTGCGGCGCGTGCCCGGCCCACGGCAGCGGCACGAACCGCGCCCCGGGAATCAGTGGGACGTACCGCACCGTCTGCGCGGATGCGACGACGTCGAGCACGCCCTGCGCGAGGGTGACGGGGCACGAGATGCGGTCGAGACCCGTCGGCACGTCCGCCAGCACGGCATTCCACAGCATCGACCAGTAACCTTCCGATTCCGCGAAACCCCCCTTCACGGACAGAGATTCAGCCTTCGAGGTGCGCCACGGCAGGGCCCGCAGCCCGGCGGTGAGCGCAGTGCGCCCGACGGCGCTGTCCGACATCCGCTCGATCAACGGGCTGCGTGCCTTGTTGACGATCCGCGCGACGGCCATGAGCAGTCCCTGGAACGCCCGCTCCGGCGGCAACCCGAGACCGGACGGGGACAGCGCCACCACCGACCTGGCGCGTCCGCGCCGCGCCAGGTCCAACGCCAGACGGCCGCCGAGGGAGTTGCCCAGGACGTGCACCCGATCCAGCCCGTGGGCGTCGAGGTCCGCCGCGACGGCAGCGCCGAGAGACTCGACGGTGGGACGGGTCGGCAGCATCGGCGACGATCCGTGGCCGGGAAGGTCCACGGCCAGGACGTCGAAGTGCTCGGCGAGGCGCGGAACGAGTTCGGCGAAGTCGTCGCGAGTAGCGCCGATCCCGTGCAGGAGAAGCAGCGGCTCGCCGGAACCGGCACGTCGACAGGCCAATCGAGGAGTGTGCATCGTGCCCATCCTGCCCGGACCGGGAGGGTGCGGCCACCCGGACGCCCGGGGACCCGGCCCCGTCACACCGGCTCGAGCAGCTCCGGACGGTTGTTGCGGGGGTTGTTGACCTCGGTGCTGACCTCGTACGGATGCAGGTGAGGTTCCGGTACCGAGGCGACCAGCGCGTCGACGTCGTCGCGGTCGGTGAGGGCCGGGTCGAGCCACACGTCGTGGAAGGACGACGGGAGCACCAGCGGACACCGCTCGTGGATCTGCCCGGCCGCATCGGTGGCCTCCGTCGTCAGCACGGTGACGGTCCACAGCCACTTGTCGGGATGGTCGTCGGGCAGGTCCGGATCGGGCCACAGCTCGTACAGTCCCGCCATCGCGAGCACGCCGTCGCCGTGCAGGAAGTACGGGATCTTGGTGCCGTCCTCGCGCTTCTGCCACTCGAAGTACCCGTCGGCCGGCAGGATGCACCGTCGCCGCGAGGCGGCGGCCTTGAACGACGGCTTCTCGGTGATCGTCTCGCAGCGGGCGTTGATCATCCGGTTGCCGATCTTCGGGTCCTTCGCCCACGACGGCACGAGCCCCCACCGGGCGGACCGGAGCTGCCGCACCGCCTCCGCGCCGGGCTCGCCCTTCGGGGCGCGCTCGAGCACCACCCGCACGGTCTGCGTCGGCGCGACGTTGTACGACGGGGGCAGCGGCTCGCCCACCGTCTCCACCACGTCGAACAGGGAGCGCAGTTCCTGATCGGTGACCGTGCTCGCATACCGACCGCACATGGGCACTCACCTTCCGTCGTCGGGCCTCGACCGGTCGGTTCCCATGGTGCCGCACCGCACCGACACGCGTGTGACGCCGGTCATCGGCGGGGGCCGTCCGGCCGGGACGCCGGACCGGGCGCGCTAGCCTGGGTGCCGGGACCGGTCGCGAATCCGGCGACGACGTCGCGGACAGCCGTGGTCTCCCCGGACGTGCGGGCTCCTCGGTCCGGCACGCAGTCTGTCCCCCATCGGATTGGAGTACACCGTGGTCGCCCTCGCCTATGTCATCGCCGGGTCCGAAGCCACCGGCGGCGCAGGGCTGCAGGCGGATCTGAAGACGTTTCAGGAGCTGGGCGTCTACGGCGTCGGCACCACGACCTGCATCGTCTCCTTCGACCCCCGCAACAATTGGTCGCACCGCTTCGTCCCGATCGCGCCCGAGGTCGTCGCGGACCAGATCGAGGCGGCCACCGCGGCCCACGACCTCGACGTCGTCAAGATCGGCATGCTCGGCACCCCCGCCACGATCGACGTAGTGGCCGAAGGTCTGCGTGGCCGGTCGTGGCGGCACGTCGTTCTGGACCCGGTGCTGATCTGCAAGGGTCAGGAACCCGGGGCGGCGCTCGACACCGACAACGCGCTGCGTGAGTCCGTGCTTCCCCTGGCCACGGTGGTCACCCCCAACCTGTTCGAGGCCCGCACCCTGGCGGGGATGGACCGCATCGACACCGTCGACGACCTCGTCGAGGCCGCTCGCCGCATCCATGCCCTGGGCCCGCGGTACGTCCTGGCCAAGGGCGGCGTCGAACTCGCCGGTGACGATGCCGTCGACGTGCTCTTCGACGGCGAGCAGGTCACCGTCCTCGCCGCGCCGAAGGTCGGCCGGGAACGGGTGTCGGGTGCCGGCTGCACTCTCGCCGCGGCCGTGACCGCCGAACTCGCCAAGGGCGCCGACGTGCCGGCCGCCGTCGCGCTCGCGAAGGACTTCGTCACCGCCGGTATCGAGGGCCGGGTCGGGGCGCACACCCCGTTCGACACGGTGTGGCAGGGCGCGTACGCGGCGTCGCGCTCCGCGTAGGGCCCCCTCTCCGCCGGCGGGCCGGATTCGCCTACCGGAGTGCAGATCCGGACGTCGACAACCGTCGGGACGGTTGTCGATGTCGGGAACCGGAGCGCGTAGCCCGGTATCGCGATGCGCGGGTGCGCCCGGCGCCTATCGTGGACGGGCATCCGTCCGCTCGCCGAGAGGATCTTCGATGACCACGACCCGGTCCGCGCTCGTCACCGGCGGCACCGGCGGTCTCGGTGCCGCCGTCACGACGCATCTGCTCGAGGCGGGCTGGCGGGTCGTGGTCCCCTGGGTGGCTCGTACCGAACTCGGGCGGCTCGGGGACCATCCGAGTCTGCATCTCGTGGAGGCGGACGTGTCGGACGACGCGCAGCTGCGGCAGGCCGTCGCGCTCGCGGCCGCCGACGACTCCGCGCCGCTGTTCGGCGTGGTGAATCTGGTGGGCGGGTTCACCTCGGGCTCCCGGGTACACGAGACGCCCGTCGAGGTCCTCGACGCCCAGCTGGATCTGAACCTGCGTACCGCCTACGCCGTGACCCGCGCGGCGCTGCCGCACCTGTTCGCGGGCGGCGGCGGGTCGGTGGTCTGCATGTCCACCGCGGCGACGAAACGGCCGTTCGCCGGGGGTGCCGCGTACGTCGCGTCGAAGGCTGCCGTGACCGCACTGGCCGAGACCCTGGCCGTCGAGTACGCCGGCGACGGTGTCCGGGTCAACGCGCTGCTGCCCGTCGTCATCGACACACCCGCGAACCGGGCGGCGATGCCCGACGCGGACCGGCGCTCGTGGTCGCGGCCGGCCGAGGTCGCGCGGGTGATCCGGTTCCTGCTCTCCGACGACGGCGCCGCCGTCACCGGGGCTTCGATCCCCGTCACCCACGTGGGCTGACGCGCCGGACACACCACGCCCCGCCCGGGCCGGCTGGAACCGAGCGAACGGACCATGCCGCCGGCGTGCGGAGCTGGGCGATGGGTCCGCACGCTCCGCGGCCCGGCGCCTCCGTGTCAGGCGGGTAGCTCGAGCCCCTGTTCGGCGGCGCGGCGCGCCACCTCCTCGGGGAAGACGTTGCGCAGCAGGTACAGGTCCCGGCCGATGACCCAGCCGGGGGCGAGGGCGGTGGCGTAGCGCTCGAAGTAGCCGAGCTGCTTGCCGAACAGCACCAGTTCCTCCGGGCTGGCGATCCCCCACTGCTTGCCGAGCCGGATCAGCGCGACGATGAGGTCGCTGAGCCGCAGCTGTCCCAGGTCGCGCCCGAGGATCGGAGCGAGCGCCTGCGCCACCTGGCGGCCGATCTCGGCGTCGTCGGCGTCGAGCCCGCTGGTGTAGCCGAGTGCGCGGATGCCGCGCGCCACACGGGCGAAGTCCCCGTCGATGGCGGTCGCGCGGAACAGGTCGCGCAGGATGGCGCGCCAGTGCTCGGGCAGCTCACCGACGATGCCGAAGTCCAGGAAGGCGAGACGGCCGTCGTCGAGCAGCCACAGGTTGCCGGCGTGCACGTCGCCGTGGAACGGTCCGTGCAGGACGACCGATTCGATCCATACCTTCACCCCGCGGCGGATGAGCAGACTGGTGTCGATCGCCGAGTCGGCGGGCACCCGGTCCATGGGCACACCGCGGAGCCGTTCCATGCAGATCACGCGCGGACCGCAGTAGTCCCAGTACACCTGCGGCGTGGTGACGGTCGTGTTGTCCCCGAACGCGCCGATGCACTCCCGGAATCGGCTCTGCCGGTCCGCTTCGACCGCGCTGTTGAGTTCGGTCATCGTGGACGAGTGCAGGTCGCGGATGATGGCGGTGGCGTTGGCGATGCGGAAGAACTCGAACGCCTGCAGCAGACGCGCGCCGACGTAGGCCGCCCGCAGGTCGACGAGCATGCGGTGGGCGATGCCGGGCCGCTGCACCTTCACGACCGCTTCCCGGCCGTCGTGCAAGACGCACGCATGCACCTGGCCGACGGACGCGGCGGCCAGCGGGACGTCGTCGAACCGGGCGAACAGTTCGCCGACGGGATGGCCGAGATCCTCCTCGATCACGGCGCGGGCCCGGTCCGCGGGCACGGGTGCGACGTCGTCGAGGCAGCGCAGGCACGCGTCGGCCAGCGGCCTGGGGAACACCCCGGACGACGACGCCATGAGCTGGCCGAGCTTGACGAATGTGGGACCGAGGATCTCGAACGCATCGACGGTGCCCTCGGCAGCGGCATCGGCGGGGCCGCGGCCGTCGGGCCGCAGCGGCCAGGCGAGCAGTTTCAGCAGGACGCTGACGAGGAGCACCACACCGATGACGACCGTGCGACCGGCCTCGCGCAGGCCGAAACGCTCGAGCGGGGGCATGTCGACATGCAGCGCCGACGCGGGCGGTCCCCCGGCGTACGGGCCTGTCGGTCGGGGCGCGATGTCGGGCACGGGTCACCTTCGTCCTTCTGCCTGCCGGCGGGGCTGTCGGCCGGGGCAGTTACTGGACGGTACCCGGAGTGCACAGATAGTTCGAGACCCTGTTTCCTGTCGGCCCCCGGGACTACGCTCACGCTCGTAACTGCACTTCGGCAGCGACGGGCAGGCGGGGGTACGACATGACGGAGCAGGTTCTCGACTCGCAGGACGACTTTCTGACGCTGGCCGGTCCGTACCGGCGGGAGCTGCTGGCGCACTGTTACCGGATGAGCGGCTCGATCCACGACGCGGAGGACCTCGTGCAGGAGACGTACCTGCGCGCCTGGCGCGGCTACGCGAACTTCGGGGGCCGCTCGTCGCTGCGGACGTGGCTGCACCGCATCGCGACCAACGTGTGCCTGACCGCGCTCGAGGGCAGGTCGCGCCGGCCGCTGCCGACGGGGCTGGGGGCGCCGAGCTCGGATCCGGCCGACGACCTCGTCGAGCGCGGGGAGGTGCCGTGGCTCGAGCCGATTCCCGGCGGGTCCTTCGGCGACGACGGCCGGCCGGACGATCCGACGGACCCGGCGGCGATCGTGACCTCGCGGGAGTCCATCCGCCTGGCGTTCGTCGCGGCGCTGCAGCATCTGTCGGCGCGGCAACGGGCAGTGCTGCTGCTGCGGGACGTCCTGCAGTGGCGGGCGACCGAGGTGGCCGCCGCGCTGGACACCTCGACGGCCGCGGTGAACAGTCTGCTCCAGCGGGCCCGCGCGCAGCTGGAGCAGGCGCAGGTGACGAAGGACGATCTGGTCGAGCCGGAGAGTCCGGAGGCCCAGGCGCTGGTGCGGCGCTGGGTCGAGGGGTTCGAGAAGTACGACATCGATTCGATCGTCGAGATGCTCACCCAGGAGGCGGTGTGGGAGATGCCGCCGTTCGAGGGCTGGTACCGCGGCGCCGAGGCGATCGGAAACCTCATCCGGACGCATTGCCCGGCGAGCGGTCCCGGCGACCAGGTTCTGCTGCCCACGGTGGCGAACGGGCAGCCCGCCCTCGGCCTCTACATGCGAGGCGAGGACGGGCAGCACCATCCGTTCCAGCTGCAGGTGCTCGACGTCGTGGGTGACCGGGTCGTGCATGTGACCGTGTTCTTCGACACCGATCTGTTCGCCCTGTTCGGACTACCCGAGCACCCCTGACGCCGGCCGCTACGCCTGCGCGGACGTCTCGGCCTGCGGTCCCATCGCGGCGGCCGCGGCCTGGACGTCCATCCACATGACCTCCCAGACGTGCCCGTCGAGGTCGCGGAAGGCCCGGCCGTACATGAAGTCGGTCTTCATCTCCTCCGACCCGGCGGTGATCCAGTCGCTGCCACCGGCGGCGAGCGCGGCATCGACGAGGCGGTCGACGTCGTCGCGGCTCTCGGCGGACACGCTCAGGAGCACCTCGCGGGCCGTGGCGGTGTCGCAGATGTCGCCGGTGATGAAGTCGCGGAAGCGCGCCTCCTCGAGGAGCATGACGTAGGTCTGGTCGTTGATCTCGAGGCAGGCGGTGTTGTCGTCGCAGAACATCTCGTTGAAGGTGAAGCCGAGAGCATCGAAGAACGTGCGGGCGGCAGCCACGTCCTTGACGGACAGGTTGGCGAAGAGCATGCGGGACATCTTCAACTCCTTGTGTGTGAGCGGACGGCCGGCACCTCGTGTGAGGTGTCGAGAAGGTAGACCGTCCGGCTCCGGAAAACTCATCGCGCCGGACGGGATCGCCGAAACCCCGGCACGCATCGGAGCGAGAAACTATGCTCGGCGCCCGGTGCTCCGCGCGCCGAGGTGATGGACCATACCCCTGCGGGTATGTATCCTGGCCTCACCCGGCCGACGGAGACGATCGGCCGCCACCGACACCGCGTCCCTCCTCCCTCCCCCCGAAGGCGGGACGTGGCGCCGGGCGTCACACGCCCGGCGCGGACCCCCTGCCCTCCCTCCCCTCGGGCAGGGGGTTTCGTCGTCTCTCGGGTCCGCCTGCACACCGCTCGGAGCGCAGGAACAAATCCCCCGGCCCGTCGGTTAGAGTAGTTGCATAGTCAACTACATGCCGAAGGAGCCCGCCATGCCCGCGGTGACCGTAGACAACATCCTCACCCTGCCCCGCATCCCGGCCCCCGCACCCGACGCGACCGCCCGTCCGGTCCTCGGCGTGCGGACCGCTCCCGTCGGATACGAGGGCGAGGGCTTCCCGGTGCGCCGGGCATTCGCAGGCATCGACCAGCGCTTCCTCGACCCGTTCATCCACATGGACCAGATGGGCGAGGTGCAGTACGCCCCCGGCGAACCCAAGGGCACCCCGTGGCACCCGCACCGTGGATTCGAGACCGTCACCTACATGATCGACGGGATCCTCGAACACAAGGACTCCAACGGCGGGGGCGGCACCATCGGCGGGGGCGACACCCAGTGGATGACCGCGGGCTCGGGGATCCTGCACATCGAGGCGCCGCCGGAACACGTCGTCGCCAGCGGCGGCCTCTTCCACGGCGTGCAGTTGTGGGTGAACCTGCCCCGGAACCACAAGATGGCGCAGCCGCGATACCAGGACATCGCCGGCAGCCACGTAGCCCTGGCCTCCTCGCCCGACGGCGGCGCCCTCGTCCGCGTCGTCGCCGGTGAGATCGGCGGTGTCCGCGGCCCGGGCGTGACCCACACCCCGATCGCCCTCGCACACCTGACCGTCGCGCCGGGCGCGTCGGTGACCCTGCCCTGGCATCGCGAGTACAACGCGCTCGGCTACGTGCTCGCCGGGGACGGCACCGTCGGCGCCGAGCACGCCCCCATCCGGGCGGGACAGACCGCCGTGTTCGGCCCGGACGGCGACAGCGTCACGTTCACCGCCGACCGCACCCAGGACTCGCGCACCGCGTCCCTCGAGGTGTTCCTGCTCGGCGGACGGCCGATCCGCGAGCCCGTCGCGATGTACGGGCCGTTCGTGATGAACACCAAGGCCGAGATCATCCAGGCGTTCGAGGACTTCCAGGCGGGACGTCTCGGGACCATCCCGGCCGGGCACGAACAGCTGCCCTGACGCTGCGCCGACGCGCTCGTACCCTGAACCCGCCGCACCTCACCGAGGAGAATCCATGACCGACGCCACGACTCTCGACATCCGGCGCGCCGAGGACCGGCTGACGACGAACATCTCCTGGCTCGACTCGAAGCACTCGTTCTCGTTCGGCCACCACTACGACCCGGACAACACGCACCACGGGCTGCTGCTGGTCAACAACGACGACACGGTCCTGCCCGGTCAGGGCTTCGACACGCATCCGCACCGCGACATGGAGATCGTGACCTGGGTGCTGCGCGGCAGCCTCGTGCACCAGGACTCGATCGGGCACTCGGGCGTCATCTATCCGGGCCTGGCACAGCGGATGAGCGCCGGAACGGGCATCCTGCACTCGGAGAAGAACGACTCCTGGCGGTTGCCCGGCGCCACCGGCGTGCACGCCGCGGAGCACGCCGAGCCGGTCCGCTTCGTCCAGATGTGGGTGGTGCCGGACGAATCGGGCATCACCCCCGGTTACGAGCAACTCGAGATCGACGACGAGCTCATGCGCGGCGGCCTGGTGCCCGTCGCCACCGGCATCCCCGAGCACCGCGATCACGCCGCCATCCGCATCCACAACAAGTACGCCGGGTTGTCGGTCGCCCGCCTGCAGCCGGGCCGGCCGGTCGTCCTGCCCGATGCCCCCTACCTGCACCTCTTCGTCGCCCAGGGCACAGCCGAGCTCGAAGGCACCGGAATCCTGCGGGAGGGCGACGCCGTGCGGCTGACCGGCTCCGGCGGACAGCGGGTCCACACCGACACGGCCGCGGAAATCCTCGTGTGGGAGATGCACGCCCGCATCGGCTGACCGGGGTGGGCGCAACGCCCGGCCCCGGCCTCGGTACCGTGACCGAGCGAACCCTCGCTCCGCTCGACCTCAGGATGTCGCCGTGACCGTCACCGCCCCCGAAACCGATCGTCTCAACGCCTTCATGGGCATCGACACCGTGAGCGGGGAGCCGGGCACGGTGTCGTTCCGCCAGCCGCTGGGCGCCCGATTCGTCGACCACCGTGGCCGCACCACCGTCGGATCCGTCGGCGTGTTCACCGACGTCCTTCTCGGCGCCGCCCCGCACCTCGTGTGGCGCGGGCAGGGCCGCGACACCCGGTCCGTCCTGAGCCAGCTCAGCGCCTCGACCGCGAATCCGATGCCGGCCCGGGGGGCTCTGCACGGCACCGGCCGCGCCGTCCACGTGGACGACGCCACCGCGTTGAGCACCGCGCAGATCTGCGACGACGCAGGCGATCTGGTGATCCAGCTGACGGGACGGTCGATGGTCGTGGATCGTCCCGCCGTGTTCGACGCGTTCGCGGACGCGTCCGGACTGGTCCGGCCCGCCCCCGAACCCTGGACGGACCCTTCGGAACTCGCCGAGCGCACCGGCCTCGACACGGTCTCCGGCATCGCCGCCGGAACCGTGGCCCGGGGCCCGCTCGCCGGGCTGCTCGATCTGCGCGTCGGCGCCGTCGAGAAGGGACGCGTCGCCGCGGTCGTACCACCCGCGGAATGGATGGCCAATCCGATGGGCGCCGTGCAGGGTGGGGTCCTGGTCTCCGTCGCCGGCACCGTCGCCGAACTCGCGGCGCAGACCCTCACCGCTGCCGGACAGGAGTACCGGTTGCTGAACCTGACGCTCGACTACCTGCGCTCCCCCGCGGCACCCGGCCCCGACCTTCTCGTCGATGCCCGGGTCACCCGGGCCGGCCGACGGCTCGCCTCGATCGACACGCATCTCACCGCACCCGACGGCGCGGTCCTGGTCCGGGCCCAGGCGAGCGTGCAGCTGCTGGCGCCCTGACGACGGCTCACGAGCGCGGCCGGACGGAGGACCGGTGACGGAACGGGCGTCGGCCGTCAGGCCGCCCGCCGTGCGACGACGACGCCCGCGGCCCCGAGCCGCGGGAACCGCATGTCCGAGATGGGGGTGACACTGCCGAGGCGGTTGGTGACGAAGGCGATGGACAAGCCCGTCTCCGGATCGGCGAACGCGCCGGAGCCGCCGAAGCCGAAGTGACCGATCGACTGCAGCGGCTGTTCCCGCAGGGCGACCCAGCCCGGGTGGTAGCCCAGCCGCCAGTTGGGGCGGATACCGAGCACGTAGTCGCGGCGCCGGGTCTGCACCTCGAGGACCTGCTCGAGGGTTTCCGCCTTCAGCAGCCGCGCTCCGTCGAGTTCGCCGCCGTTCGCCAGCGCCCCGTACATCCGGGCCAGCGCGCGGGCGGTGAAGACCCCGTTCCATCCCGGCATCACCGCGTCGTGCGCGGCGGGGCTGCGGGCCAGCTCGTCGAAGCCTTCGGCCATGCCCGCCTCGGCGACGCCACGCAACCCGGGCAGCCGCGACAGCACGGTGCCGGTGACCGCCCACGGCGCGGGGGTCGGGTTCAGCCGGGGGAAGACCCGGGCGATGCGGTGCCGCTCGTCCTGCGGCACGTGGAACCAGAATTCGCGCAGACCGAGCGGGCCGGCGATCTCCTGCTCGACCAGTTCGGTGAAGGACAGGCCGGTCACCCGGATGGCGATCTCGGCGACGAGGTTGCCGTAGGTGACGGCGTGATAGCCGGGGCCGGCGAGCCGCCGCGGATCCGGTGCGGCGGGCGCCCGCGCGG
>NZ_AJFC01000126.1:0-41816 GCF_000256505.1 Rhodococcus sp. P14
AGTCGAGCAGCCCGAAGCGTCCCGGGACGAGGCCCCGCGCGCGGTGCAGACCGGCGCGGTGGGACATCAGTTCCCGGACGGTGATGGACTCCTTTCCGGCGGCCCCGAACTCGGGCCAGTACGTCGCGACGGGTTCGTCGTAGTCGACGAGTCCGCGCTCGGCGAGCCGGTGCAGCACGGTGCTCGCGACGCCCTTGCCCGTGGAGAACGACAGCGCGACGGTGTCGTGGGTCCACCGCTTGTCCCGGGACGCCCAGCCCGCCCAGATGTCGAGCACCGGCTCGCCGTGCAGGTACGCCGCGAGCGCCCCGCCGCCGTTCCGGGTGTCGCGGAACATCTTGAAGAAGCGGTCGGCGACCGGCAGGAAGCGGGGGTCGACGATCATCTCGGTCCGGGGGTGCTCGCCGTCCACCCGCCTGGCCGCTCCGGTATCGGAACTCATCACGCCACTCCTACCGCAGTCTCCAACTCCGACAGAGACCGCTCCGTCAGAGGTATCAACGTCGCGATGTCCGGTATTGCTTCCCCGCCGGCCACATATCCGAAACCGATCCGGTCGGCATACGAGCACACCGTGACGTTGAGGGCCATCCCGTCGTAGACGATCGACACGGGGTACATCTCCTCGAGGTGGGCGCCGTTCCAGTACAGCTCGGTGCGCGGACCGGGCACGTTGGAGATCGGCAGGTTGTACCCGGGCCGCAGCCCCGGGTCGAACGGAAGCATCGGGGCGAGGACGGTCGGCAGGATGCTCGGTGCCGTCACCACCAGCGACGGCACCGGCCCCAGCGCTGCGACGCGGTCCTTGGCGACCTGCATCGAGCGGTGGATCAGCCGCAGCCGGTCGGCCGGGTCGGCGAGATCGGTGCCCAGGGTGCACACCGCCGTTCCGAACGCATTGCCCGCCGTCGCGCCGTCCTGCCGTCCGCGCACCGAGACCGGGCAGATCGCCACGAGGGAGTCGCCGGGGAGTTCGCCGTGCTCGCCGAACCACGAGCGCAACGCCCCGGCCACCACGGCCGTGACGACGTCGTTGCCGGTCACGCCCGCAGCGCGCTCGATCGCGCGCAGTCGCGACTTCGGCCAGCCGGCGGCGGCGAAGACGCGTCCGGTTCCGAGTGGCCCGTTGAGCCGGGTGCGGGGCGCCCCGAACGGCAGCACCGTGGTGTCGGTGGTCAGACCCTGCACCGTGGCCCCGACCTGCCCCTCGACGGTCCGGCGAACCAGGCCCACACCGGAGGTGAGGGCCCCGAGGACCGAATGGGCCAGGCCGAGCGGCGTCGGAAGACCACCGTGCCCGGCGTCGGGCCGCGGGTGCCTGCCGGTGGCGAAGAACGGGGACATCGACCGGCGATCGGGGTCGGGCGACATCGACTCCTCGATCATCCGCAGGCCCGCGATCCCGTCGAGCACCGCGTGGTGGACCTTCGTGTAGAGCGCGAACCGGCCGTCGGGAAGGCCGTCGACAAGGTGGGCCTCCCACATCGGGCGGGAGCGGTCGAGCGGTTCTGCATGCAGCTCCCCCACCAGCTGCCACAGCGCGTCCCGTCCGGCGCCGGGCGGCAGCGACGCCCGCCGCACGTGGTAGCTCAGATCGATGTCGTCCACGTCGCGCCAGGCCCACCACCCGCCGGTGTCCACACCCCGGTGCGCCCGGCGTCGCAGCACCGGATCCACCTCGTCGCCCCGGCCGAGCGCGTCCCGGTAGGCGTCGTCGACGAATCGCGAGCCGGCGTCCTCGGGTGGGTTCAGGATCAGCACCACCCCGACGTGCATGGGGTTCGCCAGCAGCTCTGCCGTCATGAGAACCGCGTCGATCGGGTCCATCAGACCCACTCACCCACCCCGCTTCCACGTGTCTGTGTGGCTTCGGTCACGGTAACTCGAGCGCGGCGTGTCGCGGGCGGAGACGGCCCGTCGCCCGTACGCAGGCCCGTGCCGGGTGCGAGGAATGGGTGTAAGGATGGACGGCATGACCATCGTGGAGCATCCCCGGGCCCGACACTCGGGCATCGACCTGACCCACCTCGACGAGAGCACCCGAGCGCAGGACGATCTGTTCGAACACGTCAACGGCCGCTGGCTCGCCGAACACGAGATCCCCGCCGATCGTGCCCTCGACGGCGCATTCCGCACCCTGTTCGACAAGGCCGAGGTCGACGTCCGCACCCTCATCGAGGAGGCGGCCGCGTCCTCGGCCGAGCCGGGCACCGACGCGCAGCGCATCGGCGACCTGTACGCCAGCTTCATGGACACCGAGACCGTCGAGGCGGCGAGCCTGGACCCGATCGCCGGCGAACTGGCCGCCGTGGCGGACGCCGCGGACCGGAACGCGCTCGCGGCGGTGCTCGGCCGGTTGCAGCGCGTCGGGATCGGCGGCGCCGTCGGGCACTACGTGGACACCGACGCGAAGAACTCGGCGCGCTACCTGATGCACACGACGCAGTCCGGTCTGGGCCTGCCCGACGAGTCGTACTACCGCGAGGACGGTCACGCCGAGATCCGGGCACAGTACGTCGCGCACATCGGGCGCATGTTCGAGCTCGCCGGCATCGGGTACGACCCGCAGCGGGTGCTCGACCTCGAGACCCGCCTGGCGGCCGGGCACTGGGACGTGGTCAAGCGGCGCGACGCCGACCTGTCCTACAACCTGGTGACGTTCGAGGCGCTGACGTCCGAGCGACCCGGTTTCGACTGGCGCGGCTGGATCGGCGCGCTCGGGGCCACCGAGGAACAGTGGGCCGAGATCGTGGTCCGCCAACCGGGCTTTCTCGACACGTTCGCGCAGCTGTGGGCCGAGGCGGCCCTCGACGACTGGAAGGCCTGGGCCACCTGGCGGGTCCTGCACTCCCGCGCGCCGTACCTCACCGAGAAGCTCGTCGACGAGAACTTCGCGTTCTACGGCCGCACCCTCACCGGGGCGCAGGAGATCCGCGACCGGTGGAAGCGCGGCGTGGCGCTCGTCCAGGACCTGCTCGGCGAGGCTGTCGGCAAGCTGTACGTCGAACGGCACTTCCCGGCCGAGGCCAAGGACCGCATGCAGCAGCTCGTCGCCAACCTGCAGGAGGCGTACCGGCGCAGCATCGCCGAGCTCGAATGGATGAGCCCGCAGACCCGTGAGGCGGCGCTGCGCAAGCTGGAGAAGTTCACGCCGAAGATCGGCTACCCCGACAAGTGGCGCGACTACTCGGCCGTGACCGTCGCCGCGGACGACCTGGTCGGCAACTACCGCAGCGGCTACGCCGCCGAGTACGACCGCGACCTGGCCAAGCTCGGCGGCCCGGTGGACCGCGACGAGTGGTTCATGACACCGCAGACCGTGAACGCCTACTACAACCCGGGCATGAACGAGATCGTGTTCCCCGCCGCGATCCTGCAACCGCCGTTCTTCGATCTGCATGCCGACGACGCCGCCAACTACGGCGGGATCGGGGCCGTCATCGGGCACGAGATCGGGCACGGCTTCGACGATCAGGGCGCCAAGTACGACGGCGACGGCAATCTCGAGAACTGGTGGACCGACGACGATCGCACCGAGTTCGGTAAGCGCACCGCGGCACTGATCGCGCAGTACGACGAGTTCGAACCGAAGGGACTCGCCGGGCACCGCGTCAACGGCAGCTTCACCATCGGCGAGAACATCGGCGATCTCGGCGGGCTGTCCATCGCGCTGAAGGCGTACGAGATCGCGCTCGACGGAGCCGAACCGCCCGTGATCGACGGCCTCACGGGCCTGCAGCGGGTGTTCTTCGGCTGGGCGCAGGTGTGGCGGACCAAGGTCCGCGACGAGGAGGCGCTGCGCCGGCTCGCCGTGGACCCGCACTCCCCGCCGGAGTTCCGCTGCAACGGGGTGGTGCGCAACATCGACGCCTTCTACGAGGCGTTCGACGTGCACCCCGGCGACGAGTTGTATCTCGACCCGGCGCAGCGCGTGCGGATCTGGTGAGCCGGACGCCGGTGCGCCGCGCCCCCCGACGGGGCGGCGTACCGGCGTCCGACTAGGAACGCGAGGACTGTGGTACGGATACCCCGCGCGAGCCGAACCAGGCCAGCGGGTCCATCTTGGCGCCGCCCGGCTGCCACACCTCGAAGTGCAGGTGCGGCCCGGTGGACTGGCCGCGGTTGCCCATCGTGGCGATCACGTCGCCCGCCCGCACCTGCTGGCCGACCGACACGAGCGACTGGTCGATGTGCCCGTAGACGCCGATCGTGCCGTCGTCCTGCTGGATGCGCACCCATAGTCCGAAGCCGGAGGCGGGGCCGGATTCGATCACGGTGCCGTCGGTGACCGACTTGATCGGCGTGCCGATGGCGTTGGCGATGTCGATGCCGTTGTGCGCCGTTCCCCAGCGGGGCCCGAACCCGGAGGTCAGCGCCCCGATGGTGGGGAAGACGGCACTCGGGCGGCTCGCGAGTTCCTGCGCGATCCGCTCGGCTTCCTCCCGGGCGAGGCGCTCGGCTTCACGCCGGCGCTCCTCGGCCTCCGCGGCGAGGCGGGCGGTCTCGCGCTCGGCGGCGCGCTGCAACTGGTCGACGTACCGGTCGGTGCCGGCGTCCGGGAATTGCAGCACCTGCGGTGCGGTCGAGAGCCCGACGGTCGGCTGCTGCCGCTCGGGGGCGGCCTCGGCCCGGGGCTGCCCGGGGGCGGCCTGGGCCGCGGCGCTGCCGGCCGCGAGCACGGCGCCGACCGCCAGGGGAATGGTCAGCAATCGACGCGCGGGCCCGGTCCGGGTCGAGCGTCGGTGTGCCCCACGCCGAGGCGCTGCGGGTTCGAGTGTTTCGCTGAAGTTGTCACCATCGGGGCGGGCGTACGGGGCCAAACTGCTGTCCTCGACGTTCGAGTAGTCCGTTCAATAACGGATTGGTCACGGTCGAGTCACAGATTAGCGCATGCTTCGGGCTGTGGGTAGCGCCGCCTACCTGACCGAATGTCACATCCGGTCGGTTCAGCGACCCGAATGTGACATTCGGTCCACAGCGGCCGGCTCCCGCCGGGGGCCGCCTCGCTCAGCCGTCCGCCACCTGACGCGACGACCCGCCACCCGAAGCCCGGCTGCGGGCCCGCTCGGCCAGCACCGTGTCCAGCCAGTCGAACATCCGCTGATCGGTGAGAGCGCGGGCGAGGGGCTGGCAGTGGAAGTTGGCGCCCTCCGCAGCGGTGAACGCGACGAGTTCCGTCACCCCCGGCAGCCCGTCCGCGAGCCGGCGGGACTGGCCGGGCCAGAACTGCTCGTCCTCCGGATCGGTGACCAACAGCGGCGTCGTGATCGAGCCGGCGAGGTCGCCGAGCCGGTACTTCAGCACCTCGGTGAGGGTGTCGAAGTACGAGTCCATCCGACGGTAGGGGCGCGCCCGGAACCGCCAGGTGCGTTCGAGCCGGCCCGACAGCCGCATGCCGAAGGCCATGTCACGGTCGAACTTCTCCCGGTCGCCCTTCTCGAGCAGCTCGATCATGTTCTTCGGCATGTGGGCGAGCCACGACGCGGCCACGTCGACCACACCCGGGTCGGCGATTGCGGCGGCGATCCGGTGCTCGAAGGCCAGTGCGCGCGGAACCCAGTATCCGCCCTGGCTGATCCCGTAGAGGGCGATGCGCGAGTCGTCGACCTCCGGGTATCGGAGGAGGAAGTCCACGATCGGGGTGATCACCGCCTCCCAGTCGTGCCGGAACGGCACGCCGCGCTCGAACAGCATGGACTGCTGGCCCGGTCCGTCGAAGAACAGCACGTTGTAGCCGCGCGCCAGGGCGCCGGCCCCGGCGGCGGTCCACAGGCTGCTGATCGGTCCGTCGCTGCCGTTGTTCAGGATCAGCGTGGGGCGGGGCTCGCGGGTCTCCTCACCGAGCGGACGGAGCAGGTAGCCCGGCAGGAAGCCGTCCTCGTAGGGAATGTCGACCCGTTCGGCCGGGTGCGGGGTGGTCTCGACGAACCGGTCCCACGCCGCCCGATGCTGCCGGAACGTCGGCAGCAGCGGGCCGTCGTCGCCCAGCCCGTCGACGGAGTTGACCGCGGTGGCGAAATACGTTGCCGCACGCAGGTATGCGCCCGCGGCACTGACCGCGTGCCCGGCCTCGGCGGAGGCATCGGCGAGGCGTCGGACGCGAGTGCCGAGCGCAACCCAGGCGTCGAACCACTTCTCGTGGTCCTTCTCGCCGAGCGGGGCGATCGTGGCGAGCACTTCGCCGACGTCCGCCGCGCCGTGCACGGCCTGCCCGAGCAGGAAGCGGACGTCGAAGTCGAAGTCCTCGTCGCGGTAGAACCCTGCCGTGAACGCCTGGTGGGGATGCGCGAAGAAGGATGCGGGCATGTGAGCTCCCTCGGGCGGTGGCGGGGCACACCCACCGTACGCCCGAACCGGTCGTCCGGCTCGATTTCCGGTCACAGGCGGTGCAGTGCGACCTCGCCCAGTGCGCCGTCGGCGACGGCGGCGGTCATGAAGGAGCAGAACGGTTGTCGCCGGCGGTCCGTCGGCGACCCCGGGTTCAGCAGCCGCAGCCCCGTGGCCGTGGTGGTGTCCCACGGGATGTGGCTGTGCCCGAACACCAGGACGTCGGTGTCCGGATACGCCGCCGACATCCGCCGGTCGCGGCCCGCCGAGGCTCCGGTCTCGTGGACGACCGCGAAGCGCACATCCTCCAGCGTCACGCGTGCGATCTCGGGCATCCGGCCCCGCAATTCGGCACCGTCGTTGTTGCCCCAGCACGCGACCAACCGGGCCGCCCGCTCGGACAGGGCGTCGAAGAGGGCGATGTCGACCCAGTCACCGGCGTGCAGCACCACATCGGCGCGGTCGACCTCCTCCCACACCCGCGCCGGCAGGTCCCGCGCGCGGACGGGGACGTGGGTGTCGGCCAGCAGCAGCAACCTCATGCGACCAGTGTGCCGCCCACCGGGACATCCGAGGTTTCGCACGGCTCCCACCGGGCACCCGGCCCCGAGTACGCGACGAACGCATACACGACGAACGATGCCCACGGCGGACGGCGGGCACCACCGGGAGGAACACCATGGCCAACGTCGCCGACGGGATTGTCGACCGGCTCCGGGCCTGGGGCGTGCACCGCGTCTTCGGTTACGCCGGAGACGGTATCGACCCCATCCTGGCCGCGCTCGACCGCGCGGGCGAGCACATCGAACTCGTCACGGCCCGGCACGAGGAGATGGCCGCGTTCATGGCAACCGGCCACGCCAAGTACACCGGCGAGGTCGGGGTGTGCCTGGCCACCCAGGGACCGGGAGCGGTGCATCTGCTCACGGGGCTGTACGACGCCAAACTGGACGGCAAGCCGGTGGTGGCGATCGTCGGGCACGTGGTGACGACGGCCCAGGGCAGCGGCTACCAGCAGGAAGTCGCGTTGCCCACCCTGTTCAAGGACGTGTGCGCCCAATACGTGCAGACTCTCGACACCCCCGAACAACTCGGCGCGGTACTCGACAACGCGTTCCGCACCGCCCGGGCGACCTCGAGCCCGACGTGCGTGATCGTCCCGCACGACGTGCAGCAGGCGGGCGTCGCGGAGGACGAGCACACGCACGGCGTGGTTCCCAGCGCCGCGACGGTCGCGGTCCCGCGGGTCCTGCCCACCGACGCCGACCTCGACCGGGCCGCCGACCTGCTGAACTCCGGGCAGCGGATCGCGCTGCTCGTCGGCCAGGGCGCATACGGTGCGGCCCGGGAGATCGACGAACTCGCCGACCTGCTCGGTGCGGGGGTGACGACGTCGCTGCTCGGCAAGCCGGTGATCGACGAGTCCCGGGACTGGGCCTGTGGTGTCATGGGGCATCTCGGCACCACCGCCGCGGCGGACCTGACGGCCGGCTGCGACACCCTGCTGATCGTGGGCAGCAACGACCCGTGGACGGAGTTCTATCCCGCTCCGGGCCAGGCGCGGGCCGTGCAGATCGACATCGAGGCCCGCAACCTCGGTGCCAAGTACCCCGTCGAGGTGCCGCTCGCCGGAGACGCCCGCGAAACCCTGCATGCCCTGCTGCCGCGGCTGCACCGGACCGACCGTCCGTGGCGCCGCGATGTCGAGCAGATGGTCCGGACCTGGCGGCGGATCGCCGCCGCACGATGCGCGGAGCCCGCGGACGGGCTCGATCCGCAGGCGGTCGTCGCGGCCCTGTCCGATCACCTCCCACCCGACGCCCAGGTGGCCGTGGATGTCGGCTCGGTCGTGTACTGGTACGCCCGGTTCCTGCGACTGCCACCGGGGGTGCCGGCACACCTGTCGAGCACCCTCGCCTCGATGGGGTCCGCGATGCCGTACGGGCTGGCCGCCAAGCTCGCCCACCCGGATCGCCCGGTGGTCGCGCTGGCCGGGGACGGCGCCATGCAGATGAACGGCATCTCGGAGCTCATCACTCTCGCCCACCGCTGGCGCGACTGGGCCGATCCCCGCTTCGCCGTCCTCGTCCTCGACAACGGCGACCTCACCGAGGTGTCCTGGGAGCAGCGGGAAATGGAGGGCGACGCCCGCATCCCCGCCTCGCAGACCGTCCCGCCGTTCCCCTACGCCGACTACGCCCGCCTGCTCGGTCTCGAAGGCATCCGGGTCGATCGGCCCGAGGACGTCGACGAGGCATGGCGCACCGCCCTGACCGCCGACCGTCCGGTGCTGATCCAGGCGGTCGTCGACCCGGCCACCCCGCTGCTGCCACCGCGTGCCTCCGCCGACAAGGTCAAGACGATGCTCGACGCCCTCGAGCGGGAGGGCGCCCACACGGCCGCACAGCGGCTGCGCCGGCAGCGCGAGCAGGAAACAGCGAACTGACCTCGGCGGTCGGACGAGGTTCCACCTCGGCGGTCGGACGAGGTTCCACCTCGGCGGTCAGACGAGGTTCCACCTCGGCGGTCAGACGAGATTTCGCGGGATCCGGCGGGGCCAGTTCTGCGAGTGGACCCGATTCTCCACCGGCCGCGGATCGACGTCCGGATTTCCCAACTCGAACGCGTCCAGTCGCGCGTCGATGATGAATTCGTCTGCCGTGCAGCGCAGCACGGTGTTCGTCGTGATCTCGGTACGCCAGTCGCCGCGTTCGAGGCGGCGCACGGTCCGCGTCTCGCCCCGTACGGAATCGACGTCGTTGCCCCGGAAACTGAACCATTCGGTGGTGGCGCGGCGGACCGTCGTGCCGACGTCGTCGAGCAGGATCGTGCCCTGATCGTTCTCGATCTCGAGGGTGGAGACCCCGGTCGCCAGATCCCGTTCGACCTTCCAGTGGTGCCTGCCCGGTTCCAGGTGCGTCGCGGGCGCCTCGGGAGCAACCTCGGGGGGACCGAACGCTCGTAGTCTCTCGTCGTCCCCGGGACGCTGGGGGCGGTGGGGCAGCGTCAGGGTGCTGGTTCCCGTATTCACCGTCAGCATCACAGGTTCCGGCGACGGCCATGCCAGCGGCCAGTACGACGAGGACACGGACAACCGGATGCGATGGCCGGCGGGGAACGAATGCGCCATTCCGTTGAGCGGGACACGCACGTGATACGTCCGGCCCGGCTCGAGGGGTTGCGGGTCGCCGCTGCCGTCGCGGTGGGTGAGATTCAGCAGGCCGTAGGTGACGCGGGTGGCCTCGCCGTTCGGCGCCACATCCGACAGACGCGCCGCCACCATCGCATTGGGCCGGTCCGCCGACACGTCCAACTCGAGCGTCGGCAGCCCGAACACCTCGAAGGTGTCGCCGAGCGGTTCGGTCTCGAACACCAGCGATCCGCCGTCGTCCTCCCGCTGATCGCCCGGCAGGTCCGGCGTCGCGGCATACGAGGCCCACTTGCCGGCGAACATGCCCACGCTGAGCGGCGACTGCAGCCGGATCCGATGGTGATCGGCTTCCTCGGCGGGCTTGTCGGACAACGAATGCCGGGTCAGGGTGTATCGCCGGTCCTCGATGTTCGGGGACGGCCAGCACGGTTCCGACACCCAGCGACCGGGCCGGTCCGCGTACGACGGCTGCGGCGGGATGCTGTCCTGCATCCAGGCCCGCAACACCGGCTCGTCCATGATCCCGGTGTCGCGGCCCTTGAGCCAGTGGTCCCACCAGCGGACGAGTTCCTGCAGGAACCCGATCGCCGGGCCGGGCACGCCCAGGTGCGGATACCGGTGCCCCCACGGGCCGATCAGACCGAGACGCGGAACGTGCAGATGCTCGAGCAACCGGAAGATCGCGTTGGTGTAGCCGTCGGCCCAGCCGCCCACCGCGAGCACCGGACACTCCACGTCGCCGTAGTTCTCGTTCACCGACGCGCGCTTCCAGTAGTCGTCGCGGTGCTGATGCCCGAGCCACTTCTCGATCCACAATCCGCTGCCGGACAGGCGCTCGTGCCACATCTCCCGCCACCGGTCACCGACGATCGCCGGATCCGGGGGCAGGCTGTTGAACGCGAACATCACCGTTGCCTCGGACAGGTTGTCCGAGAGCAGGCATCCGCCCATGTAGTGCATGTTGTCGACGTACAGATCCTCGGTGGCGGAGGCACTGACGATCGCCTTGAGCGCCGGCGGGCGGCGGGCGGCCAC
Source organism: Rhodococcus sp. P14 (assembly GCF_000256505.1). Classification (NCBI taxonomy): domain Bacteria; kingdom Bacillati; phylum Actinomycetota; class Actinomycetes; order Mycobacteriales; family Nocardiaceae; genus Rhodococcus; species Rhodococcus sp. P14. The sequence goes on from NZ_AJFC01000126.1 coordinate 10,514, forward strand.
CTGCAGGCTGTTGAACCCACCCCACGAGATGCCCATCATGCCGACGTTGCCGTCGCACCACGGCTGTTCGGCGAGCCACGCGATGACGTCGCAGGCGTCGTCGTGCTCGGCGTCCAGATACTCGTCGGCGAGCACCCCGTCGGAGTCGCCGCTGCCACGCATGTCCACGCGCACGGACACGTAGCCGTGCCCGGCGAGATAGGGGTGGTTGAGGGCATCCCGCGCCCGGGTCAGGTCCCGCTTCCGGTACGGGATGTACTCGAGCACCGCCGGGAGCGGTTCGTCGGTGATCGGTCGCCACATCCGGGCGGCCAGGCGCGCGCCGTCGCGCATGGGAATGAACACGTTCTCGACGTCTCGCACCTCGTACGGGAACGACTCGACCGTGTGCACTAGGTGACCTCCTCGAATTCGAAGGGCAGTGCCTCGAGGCAGTCGCGGTACCGCTGCTCCAGTTCGTCGTGACCGGAAGCGCCGAGGTAGAGGGTGGCGAGCTTGTACCGGTAGGCGTCCTGGTTGGGCAGGTCCGACAGCCGGGTGCCGGGCCGCACATCGATCCGCACGACCGTACCGGGGAAACGTGCCTGCAGCGCGGCGATCTCACTCTCGCTCGGGACGCGGGTGACGATGCCGTCGTCGTAGCGGGGCACCATGCACTGGGCCGCCACCGCGAACTCGCCCTGCCGGTGCGGCATCCGCGGCCGGCGGCCGAGGGCGACGTCGATGGCCACCGCGTGGTTGGACGCTCCGTCCACCTTCGCGAACAGGTCGCTGTGCGACTGCGAGATGCGGGTGTTCACCTCGATGAGCCACAGTTTGCCCGTGTCGGCGTCCCACATGAATTCGGAGTTGAAGCAGCCGTTGTCGTAACCGGTGTGCCGCAGATAGCGCTCGGTGACGTCGATCATCTGCTGCTGCACCTCGGGCGGGACGGTGCGCGCGGGATAGTCGAGATGATCGAAGCTGTGGCCGGCCTCGTCCTTGCGCATGTCGAACACGCCGTGCACCCCGAACTCCCCTTGGAAGATCGACCCTTCCGGTGCAGCCTGCGTCCCGGTGACGATCTGTTCGGCCAGGCAGGTGCGTGCGCCCGCGGCACGCGCCTCCGCCGGGACGTCCACGTGAGCCAGCGCCTGGTCGAAGGGACTCGCGATGCGGCCGATCTCCTCTCGGATGCGGGCGGTGGCGGAGGCGAACTCCTCGGCGTTCGAGACCTCGAATCCCAGCTGGGACGAGTGCGCCTTGATCGGCTTGACCCAGAACGGGAACGGGACGTCGATCTTGTCGAGTGCCTCGGGGTCGAAGGGATCGAAGGCGTCGAAGGCCGGCACACACTCGGGCACGACCTCGCGTTGCAGGATGCGGCTCCACAGCTTGTGTTCGCTGCGGATCACACTCTCGAGGCTCGGGGACGGCAGGCCGCGTTCGGCCGCGAGAACGGGCACGAGCACGCTGGTCGGAAAGTCCCAGTGGGCGATGATCGCGTCGACACTGCCCTCGAAGGAATCGAGCTCCTTGTCCGCTCTCTCGAGCAAGGCGTCGAAGTCGAAGCTGTCGGCGGAGACCAGCGACTCGTAGTCGAGCAACCCGTGGAGGGTGAACCCTTCGGGAACCTCGACGGTGCCGAGCTCTCCTCGCTGCAGATCGGTCAGTCCGGGTACGAAAATGTTCTTACTCATCGTGAACTGGCTATCCCCGTCCGGTCGCCCCGAAACCTCGGCCGTCCGTTCGGACCGTATTGCGGGGATCGTCGGACTTCGTGCCGCGACGGTCGACGGCCGGTTCGGGGACAACTCGTCGATGCGGGTATACCGGCGGCCGGCTCGGGGTATGCCTTCCCGACAGCAACGGAGGACAGCGCAGTGGATCGGTACACATGAGGGCTTCGTTCGATCAGCAGTTGCGCGATCTCACCGATCGGCTCCGGGGCCTCGCCGAACTCGCGGCGAAGGCGCTGGAGCTGTCGACACGCGCGCTGCTCGACGGCGACGTCGTCGCGGCCGAGGAAGCGCTCGACCTCGGCGAGGACATCGAGACATTGCACACGGAGTGCAGCGAGCGGGCCGTGGCGATCCTCGCGTTGCAGCATCCGGTGGCCGGGGATCTCCGGTTCGTGTTCTCCGCGGTGCGCATGAGCAGCGATCTGGCGCGTATGGGCCAGCTCGCCCTGCACATCGCGCGCGCAGCCCGGCGCCGCACCCCCGGCGAGCTCGTCCCCGATCAGGTCCGGGGCGACATCACCCGGATGGGTGAGCTCACGGCCACGATGGTCCGCGCCCTGTGCGATGCCTTCCGCGAGCCGAAGCTGGAGCCGGCCTCGCAGATCCGGAACACCGACGCAGAACTCGACCTCGTCCACGCCCGCGTCCTCGGGACCTTGCAGGACCCGTCCTGGACGCACGGCGTGACCCCCGCCGTCGACCTCGCCCTGGTGGCACGCTTCTACGAACGCTTCGGTGACCAGGCCGTGGACGTGGCCGAACGGGTCGTCTTCCTGATCACCGGACGTCGCCCCGACGGCGATCCAGCTCTACCCGGGCGGCCCTGAGAATATGCCCGGGCCGGTCCGGGTTCACGGTCCGTTCGAGGTCGGCGACGAACTCCTCCACGCGCTCCGTGGGCCACGATTCCAGGCCCCGGCCCGTGCGCTCGGGGTAGGCGGCATGGACGACGTCGAGGATCCGGTGCGCCAGCCGGCTCGCGTCCGCCACGTCGAGACGGTGGGTCGTGCCGTTCAGTGTGACGTCCAGCCCGTCGCCGGTGTCGGTCACGGCAAAGGTGGTCATGTGCGCCTCCTGTGCTCCCCCGCGTGAGGTTACTCGAGACGACCACCCGCCGACCACCGATGACGTGTCGGCGCCCGGCGAGTGGGTACTCGCCGGTCATGAGCATTCCCGCACACGAGCGGCTCGCGATCGTCACCGGTGCCGATTCCGGAATCGGCAAAGCCACGGCCGAGGCGCTGGCGTCGGAAGGATTCGACGTGGGCATCACGTTCCATACCGACGACGCCGGCGCCCGGAACACCCGGGAGGGGATCGAGGAGCGCGGCCAGCGCTGCTTCGTCGTCCGCCAGGATCTGACCAGTCCGGACACCGCCGACGTCGTCGACACGCTCGCCGAGAAGCTCGGCGGGCTGGGTGTTCTGGTCAACAACGCCGGAACCGGGCACATGGACCGGGTCCTCGACCTCGGCTACGAGACGTGGCGCGAGGTGCTCGCGACGGACCTCGACGGTCCGTTCCTGTGCGCCCAGCGCGCGGCCCGCCGGATGATCGCCGGTGGCCGCGGGGGCCGGATCATCAACGTCACGAGCGTGCACGAGCACATCCCCCGGCTCGGGGCCGCCGCCTACTGCAGCGCCAAGGCCGGCCTGGGCATGCTCACCAAGTGCCTCGCACTGGAGCTGAGCCGGCACGGGATCCTCGTCAATGCGGTTGCGCCCGGCGAGATCTCGACACCGATGACGGGCATGGACGAGTCGCAGGCGTTTCACGAGGACCGTCCCGGAAATCCGGTCGGCCGGCCCGGGCACGTCCACGAAGTCGCCTCGGCCATCGCGTTTCTCGCCTCGCCGCGCTCGTCGTACCTCACGGGCGGTTCGATCCCCGTCGACGGGGGGCTGATGCTCATGGCCGCGCACGGTCACGACATGACCGAGGAGAGCTGGCGCGAGATCTGACGTCACACCGGCTCGACGTCCGGCAGCCGCCACGTCCTGTCGAACCACGGTGCGAGGGGACCGTACAGCCGGAACATGGCCCACCAGCTCTTGCCGGGCACGGTCTGGATCCAGTTGTGGCCGTCCTCGGGCTGCTCCGGACCGAAGTGGATGTCGACGGAACCGTCGTCGTTCGTGGTGAAATCGCGGTCCTGGCTCGTCACCGACGGCCACTCCTGCCCGGTCTGCAGCATGGACCGGGTCTGGGTGTCGTAGACGAGGACCGACCAGAAATCGGCTGCCGGAACGTCCGCAGGGACGCGGAGCCGGTAGGCGCTTCCGCCGTCGAACGGGGCCCCCTCGGAGTCGACGCAGGCGACGACGTACTGGGAGCCGGCGCCGACCTTCTCGACGTCCTCTGCCGGACTGATGCCGATGACCGAGAAGTTGAACTGCGCGGCCGCGTCGAGCAGGGCGACCCCGTCCTCCTCGAACCGGTGGCCGCCGAGGAAGATGGCGCGCCAGGCACCGCCCGGGTGGCGGTAGGCCGCCGGCTCCCGGAACCGGTAGGTGAGGGCGCGACCGGTGGCGTCGCCCACCGCGGCGGCCTCGGTGAGGATCGCCCGCATGCGCTCGTCGGGGTCGAACGGCCGGCCACGCCGGATGCCGATCGAGGCGAAGAATCCGAGGGTGAGCGGATCCGACGACTCGGCCGGCTCGGACTGCACCACCTCGTCGAGCATTTCCCACGCCCGGAAGTCGGCGGGCGGGACGCCGACCATCGGTTCCGGCGACACGTTCACGAACCGCATGGACGGTGGACGATCGGCGAGGGCGAGAGGGTAGGCCCGGGTCCGGGCCTTGACGACCTCGACGGCGGGGGGGGGATCGCCGTGCTCGTCGAGGAAACCCCGCGCGAACAGCACCATCCCGAAGCTGTCGGTCCGCACCACGAAGTAGCCGTCGGGGACCTCACCGTCGTAGCCCGGGGGCAGCAGCAGGTAGGCGCCGCCCTCACCCTTGTCGGGGCCGGACACGCCGACGTCGGCCACCCAGCGTCCCCAGCTGTCGTTGATCGCCCCCAGCACACCGGGCGGCGCCTCGACCACGAGCGGACCGTCGCGCAGGTCGATCCAGATGGCGGTGTAGGAGGTACTCGTGTTCGCCGTGAGCCAGACGGTGCACGGGTGCATCAGGTCTTCGAAGACGTACGCCGTCGAATTGACCGGGCCCCACTTCAGCAGGGCCGTGCGCATTGCTTGTATGTTCAGCACCGGCAGAGCCAGCAGGTATGCCTGGACGGCGCGCTGGAAGTCCAGGTTGTCGAACAACGTCCGGACCGTCGCGTCGTCCGGAACGCCGTCGAAGAACCGCAAGGTGCCCACCCGGGTGTGCACCTGGTCCGGCGACTCGATGCCGGGCGGGATGGGGGTTGCCTTCGTCATCGCCGGCCTCCTCGTCACGATGCCCGACTCCGACGCTACGAATCCCTGCACCGGCCCTCAAGGGCCGAAAGCCCACAGTTCGGCCCCTGCCCGTCGTTCGCCCCTGAGGATCGGCGTTCGGTGACGCCGCAGCGTAGGCGGTCCCGCTCGTGTCGCCGGGCTCGGATCCGAGGCCGCCGGGAGGAGGGACGACGGGTGCTCTCACACAAGCTTCACATTCCGGAACGGGAAGTCTTCACCGACGGTGCGTTGACTCGGTGGGGAGAGAAAGGTGGTGCCGGCAATGAACACACGGCGCAGGACTGTGGCCGCACTCGCGGCTGGGGTGGCGATCGGAATCGCCGGATTCGGAACGGCCGTTGCGACCGCCCAAGCGCCCGAGGGCAATACGAGCGGCGGTGCGCTGTCCACGCAGGAGCAGTCCGATCTGGTGGCGATGCGCGAGGAGGAACGGCTGGAGCGAGATCTGTACCAGCAGTTCGCGCAGAAGTGGGGGGTGCAGACCTTCGAGCGCATCTCCGACAGCGAACAGCGCCACTACGATGCCGTCGGCGGTCTGCTCGACCGGTACGGCGTGAGCGATCCGTCGGCCGGGCTCGCGGCGGGAACCTACGGCGACTCTCGACTGCAGGGCGCCTACGACAGTTGGCTGGCCCGCGGTCTGACCTCCGTCGAGGAGGCGTACGCGGTCGGCGCCGAACTCGAGGCCGCCGATATCGCCGAGTTGTCCCGCGCGATCGATGTCAGCGACGAGGACGCGATCGACCGCGTGTACGGCAGGCTGCGCACCGGTTCCGAGCATCACCTGCAGGCCTTCCAGGCAGCCGCGGCCGGCGAGGAGCTACCCGGCGGCCAGGGGCAGGGGCAGGGGCAGGGGCACGGCCAGGGGCACGGCCAGGGGCAGCAGGGGCACGGCCAGGGGCCGCAGCACCCGGAGTAACACCTGGCAGCCGGCTCGCTGTCGGAGTGCAGCCCGCCGGGAACCTACGGCACGCGGGCCGGTCCGACTCGGACCGGCCCGGCGTCAGTCTCCGGCCGGATGGCGGTTTCGGGTGGGCAACTGCAGTGTGAACCGTGATCCGTGACCGCGGCCGGGGGACTCGGCGGACAGGTCGCCGCCGTGGGCGCGGGCGATTCCCCGGCTGATGGTCAGGCCTATGCCCGAACCTGGATCGTGCTCCTGCCGGCGCCGGGACGGAACACGGTAGAACCGCTCGAAGATCCGTTCCACATCGTCGGGCTCGAGTCCCTCGCCGGTATCGGTGACGGTCACGGTGGCGACGTCCCGACCGGCGGGGACGTCGATGCTCACCCCGCCGGTCTCCGTGGCGGCCAGGGCATTGCCGAGCAGATTGGTCAGCACCTGCGTGATCCGGTCGGCATCTGCCCACACCACGACCGGGCGGGACGGCGGGAGTACGGTCACGGTCAGGCCGGCGTCGTCGAACTGGGGGCGCAGCCGGCCCGCGACCTGGGTCACCAGCCCGTACAGGTCGACCTCGACCGGCTGCAGGTCCAGCCGGCCCTCCTCCGCCCGGGACAGGGTGGACAGATCGTCGGCGAGCCTGCGCAGTCGACCCACCTCGGCTTCGATCCGGACCAGCTCTGCCGGCGCGAAGACCCCGTCGAGGACGCCCTCGGCGTAGCCGTCGATCACGGTCAGCGGGGTGCGCATCTCGTGCGCCACCTCCGACAGCAGCCGGGCCCGCCGGGCTTCCGTGTCGGCGAGTCGGACGGCGAGATCGTTGACGTCGCCGGCGACCGCGGCGAGTTCGGACTCCGGCGGCACCGGGATACGGTGCCGGTAGTCACCGGTGGCGATTGCCCGGGTACCCGACCGCACCGACCGCAGCGACCGCAGCAGGCGGCGGGACGCCAGCAGACCCAGCGCGGCGGCCGCGATCACTCCGGCGAGCACCCCGAGCAGCAATGCCGTCGTCACGGCATCGGACACGACCTCCCGCAAAGGCCCAGACCCGTTCGCACGACCGCGGCCGTTGCCGGGGCCGGCGGCGCGTTCTTCGAACAGCGCCGGTGCCGCGGCGCGGACGACGGCGAAGGTGACGAGCGCTCCGACCACCGCCACCAGCACGTGGGAGACGAACAGTCGCATCGTCAGGCTCGGCACCGGGAGCCGGAGACCGCGGTTCACCGGTCGACCTCGCTCGCGGCCACGAACTTGTAGCCGACACCGCGGACCGTCCCGATGAAACGAGGGGCGGTGGCATCGTCGCCGAGCGCCCGGCGGATGCTGCGGATGTGCACGTCCACGACCCGCTCGTCGCCGAAGAAGTCTCCGCCCCAGACCTTCTCGAGCAGCTGCCGCCGCGAGTACACCCGGCCCGGGGCCTGCGCCAGGGCCAGAAGCAGATCGAACTCGAGCGCGGACAGTTCCACGGGCATGCTGTCGACCGTCACCTCCCGGGTCTCGGGGTCCACCGTCAGACCGGCGGCCACGACCCGGGAGGGCGCCCCGCCGGTGCCGCGGGCGCGGCGCAGGACGGCACGGACGCGGGCCGCGACCTCGCGAGGCGCGAACGGTTTGGTGATGTAGTCGTCGGCGCCGACCGCCAGTCCCACCAGCTTGTCGACCTCCTCGGCGCGGGCAGTGACCAGCACGACGTACACGTCCGAGAACCCGCGGATCCGGCGCAGCACCTCGAGGCCGTCGAGATCGGGAAGGCGGATGTCGAGCAACACCAGGTCGGGGCGGCGGGACTGCACCGATGTCAACGCTTGTGAGCCTGTTGCGGCTTCGATGACGTCGTAGCCGTCCGCCTCCAGATAGCCGCGCAGGACACGACGGATGTGAGGTTCGTCGTCGACGACGAGGACGCTGTGGGGCACCGTCTCCCCTTTCGATCCGACGGACCGGTTCGGCCGGGCGTCCGGACAGCTGTGGACAGGAGGGTCCGTCGAGGTGTTCGACGGGCAGACCGAGGGTAATCCAGCCGTGCAGTCCTCCGTGGAGTTGCCGTCGCACGCTCCGTCCCCGGTGCGTCCGCCGATGTGTGCGCCGTTCGGTGGGGCTCGCATCACCGGTCGCCCGGAGGTCGAGGTGACGAGGTTGTGGACGTGAGACGAGGTGGAACGCGTGCCGTCGGAGACCGAGCAGAAGAAGAAGTTGTCGCTGACCGGGTCGGTCGCGCTGGGAACCGGGGTGATGATCGGCGCGGGCATCTTCGCCCTGGTCGGGCAGGTGGCGGAACTGGCCGGGTCCTGGATCCCCTGGGCGTTCGTCGCGGGCGCGGTGGTGGTGGCCTTCAGTGCCTACTCGTACGTGCGGTACTCGAGCACGAACCCGTCCTCGGGCGGGATCGCGATGATCCTGAAAGCCGCCTACGGCCCCGGGGTGGTGGCCGGGTCGTTCTCGTTGTTCATGTACGTGTCGATGATCCTGGCCGAGAGCCTGCTGGCCCGGACCTTCGGCACGTACCTGCTGCGTCCGTTCGGGATGCAGGGCTCGGCGGTGTGGGTGCCGGTCCTGGCCGTGGTGGCGATCGCGGCCGCGACGGTGGTCAACCTGGTCGGCAACCGGTGGGTGGAAGGGTCGGCGACGGTGACCGCCGCGATCAAGATCGTCGGGATCGCGGCGCTCGCGGTGGCCGGGATCGCCGCCACCGGGGTGTCGGCCTTCTCCCGGCTGGTCACCGGGGGTGCGGACGCGACGCCGCCGGACAGCGGACTGCTCGGATTCCTGGCCGGCATCGCTCTGTGCATCCTGGCGTACAAGGGCTTCACCACGATCACCAATCAGGGTGACGATCTGCGCGATCCCCAGCGCAACATCGCGCGCTCGATCGTGATCGCGATCGCGGTGTGCACGGTGCTGTATCTGCTGCTGACCGTCGCGGTCACCGGGAGCCTGTCGGTGCCGGAGATCGTCGCCGCCCGGGACTACGCACTGGCCGAGGCCGCCGAGCCGCTGTTCGGGTCCTGGGGCGTGTGGCTGACGGTGGCGGTGGCGGTGGTCGCGACCCTGTCCGGCTTGGTGGCGAGCCTGTTCTCCGTGTCGCGGCTGTACGACATGCTGCGGGAGATGGGACAGGTGCCCGGGTTGCCGGGGTCGGTGAACCGGCAGTCGTTGCTGATCACGGCCGCGCTGGCGTTGGTGACGGCGACGGTGTTCGACCTGAGTCAGATCGCCTCACTCGGGGCGATGCTGTACCTGTCGATGGACATCGCCATCCACTGGGGCATGGTCCGCCGCCTGCGCGACGAGGTCGAGTTCGCGACCTGGGTCCCGGCCGTGGCGATCGCGCTCGACGTGCTCGTGCTCGTGCCGTTCGTGATCATGAAGGTGCGCACGGATCTGTTCACGGTGGTTGTCACCGCGGTGGTGGCCGCAGCCGTCTTCGCGAGCCAATGGCTGATCGTGCGCCGCCACGTGGCACACCGCCGGCGGTCCACCGGACGCTCGGCGCAATGACGGTGGGCACCCGCCGATCGTCCAGCCCAGCGGCCGAGCGTCCGGTGTTCGCGGCAAGGGTGGTGACGGCGGACTCTCAGCCGAGGGAACCGATCAGGTCCCGGCAGGCCTGCTCGCATCGCCGGCACGCATCGGCGCACGTCTTGCAGTGCGCGTGACGGGAGGCGTGCTGGGCGCACTCGTCCCCGCAGGACTTGCACGCCGCCGCGCAGGTCTCGAGCACCGAACGGGTCAGGTCGGCGTCGTAGCCGGTATGGCGCGAGAGGACCCGGCCGGTGGTTTCGCAGATGTCGGCGCAGTCCAGATCGGTGCGGATGCACTTGATCAACTCCGCCACCGAATCCTCGCTCAGGCAGGCATCGGCGCAGGCGGTGCACGCCTGAGCGCATTCGATACACGCCTCGATGCACGCGGCGAGCTTGCCGGTGTCGACGCCGTCGAGGTCCTTCGGGTAGCTGTCGAGCATGGTCGCTGCAGTGCTCATGAATGTGCGTCCTTTCGTGGGGACTCGTTGTTCGGCTGATCCGGATCGGTGTCGACCGAGATCCGGTACCGACTCGCGTACCCACAGGATCGACGAGATAACACCAGACACACGATTCGTTCCCCGAGGCGATTCCGGTTGCAGGGCGTCCTGTTACGAGGCGCTCACCGGCCGATGCCGGTGGTCGTCAGCGAAGCGTTCGCAGATCTCGTCGACGGTTCCGCCGGTGTGGAGGAACCCGGTGTCCAGACGCCCGGCGAGGCGACGGGTCTGTTCGTCGAGGATCGCCGCGGCCCGGCGGACCTCGACCGCGGACGACCCGGCGCCCGCGGCCGCGAGTCGCGGTGCATACGACAGAGCGGCGGCGAACGAGAGGTCCGCGTCGGATTCGCGGAAGAAGTAGGTCTCGCCGTACTGCATCAGGTCCAGTTCGCACGTGATCAGCGACTCGGTGACCGAGTCGAGCCACTGCACGGCGATGCTCGCCTCGGCGGCGGGAAGAATCTGCTCGGTGCCGGTGGCCGTCAGAAGCACGAGCCGGCGGGCGGTGGCGCGGCGACGGCTCAGCGCCGGATAGATCTGCAGCACCCAGGAAATGGCCGCAGTGAACAGCACGAACCCCATCAGCGCCTGCAACGGAATCAGCAGTCGTAGCGCCGGATAGGCAGGGGTGATGTCCCCGAAACCGAGGGTGCCGACGGTCACCAGGGACAGATACAGCGCCATGACCGGGTCCGACGCGGCCGACGGGCGCAGCGCACTGGCGAAGTAGAACCCGTCGGGCATGTGCGGCAGGTAGATCAGTGCCCAGCCGAGCACGATCATCGTCGCCCACACCCCGGCGGTGACGACGAGTCCGGCCGGCCCGACCGAGCCCAGCAGCCGCCCTCGTCGCCCGGCGTGGTGCGCCCCACGCCACAGGACGACGAACACCCCCCGGGAGATCGTGCCCAATCCCCGGGGATGCCACAACGTGACGAAGATGTCCCGCAGTGCCCCGACGATCAACGCCGCGCCCACGATGCTCGAGATCCAGATCATGATGTCTGCCATCGTCCTTCGAGGGCGTCGCCTACCTGCCGGGTGAGCTCGTCGAAGTGCCCACGCGTCGCGGTACCGTGGCCCGGGATGTGCTCCCGCAGTCGACCGAGCTGGTCCGTGATCGCCGCACGCTGTTCCGCAGTGGTGGCCTTCCATGCCAGCTCCCGCAGCATCGACAGCAACGCGTCCAGCACCGCCGGATCGTCGGCGCCGTAGAGCCGCGGCTGAGTGCACACCAGGTCCAGCAGTTCGGCGAAGGTCGGTCGCGCCAGCACCACCCGGACCCGGTCGTGTTCGTCGCACAGGGGGTACGGGCCGAGCTCGAGGTCGAGCAGCTCGCCCAGGACCGCGGTGCACGAGACCAGGCCGTGCACCGCGGTGGTCGGATCGTTGATGCCGGGCGACAGGGCCCGCACCACCACGTCGGTCAGCTGCCGCAGTCCGTACCCGAGGTCCTGGACGGCGGTGCGTTCGCTACCGGTGCGCAGGGCACCGCGCACCCGGTCGCACAGCCTTCGGGCCTGGTCCTCGGTCAGGGGCTGCGGACGCAGGGACCACCACGACGCGACCGGCGTGCCCGCCAGCACCGGGCTGCCCACCGGTCGGTTCACCCACACCACGGCCTCGGCCTCCTCGGCCGCCGCGAGCAGCGCGTACTCGTCGAGCTCGACCAGGAATCCGGACGAGTCCGCTTCGACGACATGCGGGGCCGGCGGGGGGACGGGCAGTGTGGGCCGATCCTGCCGATCCGGAGGTAGCAACCTGGCGGCGGTCTCGCAGGTGTCGGCGCGCACCTGTTCGAGCACGGCCTCGACGCGGATCTGCCGGACTAGATGCCCGAGGAACAGCACGAGGGCGATGACGCTGGCGACCGCGAGCAGGTACCCCGTCGTGACCGCCAGCTGGGGGACGAAGGCACTGTCGTCGGTGTCGTCGGTGCCGCTGCGGACCGTGCGCAGCACGGTCAGCGCGTAGACGAACGTCGCGAGGAACAGTCCCAAGGTGCGTTGGACGACCCGGTCGGCGGCGAAGGTGCGCAGCAACCGCGGTGAATACTGACTACTGGCCAGCTGCAGGGTCACCAGGGTCAGCGAGAACGTCAGCGAGGTGACGGTGATCAGCGAGCCGGCGATCGCACTCAGCACCTCGCGGGCGGCGTCGGCACCACCACCGAACAGATACCCCGCCACCGTCGGTGGCAGCCGGTCGTCGATGGCGGCGTCGAGCTCGGGTATGCCGATGCCGGCCAGCACGGCCACCAGCACCGCAGCTGCCGGGACCGGCCACAGCCGCGACCGTATCGCTTCGACGAACACCTGCCGGCGTTTCAGCGCAGCCCCGATCGGTCCCTGTCGTGTCCGGGTCCGGGAGTCGTCGGTCATCGCAGGCTCACTCGGTGCTGCATCACCGAGCCCACCAGCAGCACCCGCACAATTTCCGACCACGTCTCGAACCACATCTCCTGCGAATACCCCGGGAACGGCCCGGCAATCACACTCGGAACCGGGGCGGCGCTCACCGGTGCCGCTCGGGGGACCGCGCCGCCGGAGCCGTGGCCCGCCGGTACAGCACCCGGCCGGCCACCGCGGTGACACCGAAGATCACCGTGCTCGCCGCCAGCACCAGCGACCCCGCCGCCAGCACCGTCTCGTCCGCACCCATCCGCTCCGCTTCGAGCGTCAGGTAGAACAGCGCCGACACCCCGATGGGACCGAACCAGCCCAGATACAGAGCATCCGGCATCGACAAGCGCAGCGGACGGCGCAGCAACAGCAGAACCGGCACCCGGCGCAACGCCAGCACCGCCACCACGAGACCAACCCCCGCCCAGCCCAGCTCGGCCCACTGCGGCCAGGGCAGCGCCGCCCCCAGCAGGACGAACAGCGGCAACACCGCAAAGCGGTTGATCGCCTCGTCGATCGGCACCTCTGCCGTCCGCTCGCTGCCGGTACTGGTGAGGTTGAATGCCAGCCCGCCGACGAACACCGCCAGCACCCCGTCGACATGGATCAACCCGGCGACACCCAGAATTCCCAGCGCGAGCACGACGGTGAAGAACAGGGCCGGCGCCGGATCCGTCGCCCCGTACCTTTCACCCCAGCGCAGGGCCCGGCCACCGGCCCATCCGCTCGCGGCCCCCATCAGCACGGCCCCGGCCACCTGCCACAGCGACTCCAGTGCCGCCGTGCCCGCTCCCATGCCTCCGGCGACGGCGACCGCGGCCAGCACCAGTGGCAACGCCAGACCGTCGTTCGCCCCGGACTCGAGCGAGAGGACCTGCCGGTTCCGGGCGGGCAGATCCTCCTCGGCCGCCTCTCCGGTGACGACATTCGAGGCGAGAACCGGGTCCGTCGGGCACAGGGCCGCGCCCAGCAACACGGCCGTGGCCAGGGGCATGGACAGCAACGCCCACCCCAACCCGGCGGTGACGGCCGCCATCACCGGCATCGCTACGGCCAGCAACACGGCGACGGGACGCCATTGCCGGAGCACGTCCGCCATCGGATACCGCAGCGCCACCGCCATCACCGATACCGCCAGCAGTATCCGGCTCGCCTCGTGCAACAACCCGTGCTCGGCCGTCAGCGGCGGTAGGGACAGCACATCGAGCACGTACGGTCCGAGCAGCACACCCGCTGCCAGTCCGAGCAGGGGTTCGGACAGCGGCAGGCGGCGCATCTTCGCCGACAACGCCGCCACACCGACCCCCAGCACCCCGACGGTGGCGAGAACGATGTCGATGCTCATGCGTGCAGTGTTGCCCGGAGAACGGCACCGTCAATCCTCTCCGGATTCGGAGAGGGGCAGGCACATCCGGACTTCGGTGCCGTGCGGGTCGTTGGGCAGATAGCGGATGCTGCCCCCGTGTCGCTCGACGATGTGCTCCGAGATGATCAGACCGATGCCGGAACTGTCCTGCTTGGCCGAGAACGCCCCGGAGGCCAGCCGGTTTCCCGAGGCATCATCCATGCCCCGTCCCTGGTCGAAAACGGAGACACAGGCCCACTCTCCACGCCGAGCGGTCCGGACGGTGAGCTCCTTGACGGCGGTCGAGGGCAACACGATCTCGTCGATCGCGTTGAAGCAGAGGTTGATCACCACCTGCCCGATCAGCACGCTCTCCCCTACCACGGGCAACGGCGAACGGGACCTGTCGAGCGAAATGTGCACCCCCCGTTCGGCTGCCCGCAGCCGAACGAAGTACAGGCTCTCGTCGACCGTCTCGTTGAGGTCGATGGCGGCCTTGGTGCTCTCGATCCGCCGCACATAGCGCTTCACGGAGGACACGATCTCCGCCGCCCGGCCGAGCTGCTTCTCCATCCTGTCCAGCCCGTAGCTCAGGGCCTCGGGGTCGAGGGATCCATCGGAGATCCGTGCCTTGAGGCCGCTCAGGTAGTTCGTCGAGGCCGCGAGGGGCTGCCCGAGTTCGTGAGCGAGGATCATGGCCATGTCCCCCATTGCGTTGTACCGGCTGAGGTACTGGAGGTTGGCCTCCTGGTAGGCATGACGGCGTTCCCACTCCACACGATCCGTGACGTCACGAATCGTCAGCACCCGTGACGTCATTCCGTCGTGCACCACGGCCTCGAGGAAGCCGGACAACCAGGTGGTCGTCCCGTCGCTCTTCTCGATCTCCTGCATGATGCCCACCGGTCCTGCCGCCGCGTCCAGTTTGGCCACGACGGGCTCGGCGGTCAGCCGGGGCTCACAACGGCCCAAATCCTCGAGATACACCCCGGACAGTTCGTCCGGGGTTCTGCCGAACAGCCGGGCCGCGAGCGGCGAGATGTCTTCGATGCAGTTCGTCTCGTCGAGCACCACGATGCCCGCCGACGTGTGCGTCATGATGCGCTGCAGCGACTGCGACACCCAGCTGAGTTCCTCCTGCAGCTCCACCTCTTCCGCGATGTTGCGGAACTCGACCATCACGACCTGCCCGTCCTGGAACGTCAGGCGTGAGGCGACCGCATCGGCCAGGAAGTCCTGCCCGTCCTTGGTCCGGTACTTCCATTGTCTGCGGCTCGAACCACGTACGACGGCGTCCTGCAGCCACGCCACCCCGACCGAGCGCCGGTACTGACGCTCCTGGCTGCTCATGTGGTGGGCCTTCAGCGGTCGCAGCTCCTCGAGCGTGAAACCGAACATCCGGCACGCAGCCGGGTTGGCCCAGAGGATGTTCTTCGACGCCGCCTCGTGGATGAGGATCCCCGTCTCCGTCTTCTCCACCATCTCCTGGAAGTCGCGGCCTGTCGGGAACATCGATCCTCACTTCCGGGTGCCGTGACGGTTCATTGTCGACCCACGATCGGCGGATCGACCATAGGGGATTGCTTTACGACCGGCGGAGGAAATCCCGATACCGCCTCGTCCGAACCTTTCCTAGCGTTCTCCTCAGCGCGACACGACGAGGTGGATGGAGACGACGATGGCGATCCGGAGCACGATGAATCCAGTGCGGGCCGCGACAGCGGGCCCCGCGCGGGAGAAGGCCTTCGAGGACGCTCTCGCCGTGCTGCGGGACCGGCGCGACGAGTTCAACCGGCAACGATTCGTACCGAGGGACTTCGTCGCGCTCCTCAAGCGCGCCGGGCTCTACCGCGCGTCGACCCCCGCACAGTTCGGCGGCGAACCGATGGCCCCCGCCTCCTTCATGAAGCAGGTCGAGCGGATCTCCGCGGTGGATCCGGCCACCGGCTGGGTGGCAAGTTTCGGGTCCTCACTCGTGTACTTCGCGGCCCTGCCGGTCGAAACCCAGGAGAAGATCTACTCCGACGGCCCGGACGTCGCCTATGCGGGCGGGCTGTTCCCCATGCAGAAGGCCGAGAAGGTGGACGGCGGCTACCTGTGCAGCGGCCTCTGGCAGTTCGCCAGCGGATGCCTGGGCGCCGACATCCTCGGCATCGGCCTCGCCGGCGGTCCGGAAACGAACGGCAAGCCGCTGACCGCCCTCGTCGACCCCGCCGACGTCGAGATAGTGGAGAACTGGGACGTCGCAGGCATGAAGGCGACGGGATCACACGCAGTGAAGGCCGACAGACTCTTCGTCCCCGAGGAGATGACGTTCGTCCGCGGCGGTGCTCCCCGAATCGACGAGCCGCTCACCCGGTATCCGACGCTCGCCTACGCGGCCCAGGTGCTGGCGGTGGTGACTCTCGGTGCCGCACGGGGGGCTCTCGACTACGCCCACGAGGTCGGGGCGGTGCGATCCAGCATCACCGGCGGTGACAGCAAGGGAAACCGTCCCGCGTACAAGACCGGGCTGGCCCGCGCCGAGGCCGATCTCCGCTCCGCTCGGGCCTTCTTCTACGAGATCACCGACGAGGTGTGGGATCTGGCGGTCCGCGGCGACGAGATCACCGCCGAACACACGGCCCTGCTCCGCCTGGGAGCGACCCAGGCCGCCCACGTCGGCCGCAATGTCGTGCTCGCCGCGTTCGACCTGGCCGGCACCGGGGCGATCTACGAGAGCCACCCGCTGCAGCGCTACCTGCGGGATGCTCTCGTCCCGGCCCAGCACGCCATGCTCCAGACCAACACCTTCGAGGCGGCCGGAGCCGTCCTGCTGGGCCTCGACCCCGGCATTCCCAGCTTCCCCTGACCGGGACACGACCGTTCGAGACCAGTTCCTGCCTTCCCCGCGAAAGGACGCCCATGACCGCCGAACCGTTGCGCACCCTGTTCTGCATCGGCAACAACCAGAACTTCTTCGACCTGCCGAAGGCGGAGATCGGCCCGGTGTGGGTCGGCATCTCCACCATGCTCTCGGCTCTCGC
This sequence comes from Rhodococcus sp. P14, assembly GCF_000256505.1. Taxonomy (NCBI): domain Bacteria; kingdom Bacillati; phylum Actinomycetota; class Actinomycetes; order Mycobacteriales; family Nocardiaceae; genus Rhodococcus; species Rhodococcus sp. P14. The sequence continues at coordinate 27,348 of NZ_AJFC01000126.1, forward strand.
GAACATGGACGGCGTCCAGGTCATCGGCACCTTCGACGACGACGCCCACATGGTCGGCCCGTCCGACGGCTGGCCTTGGACCTGCTACGTCCTGGCCGACGTGAAGGACCAGGAAACCGTCCGGGCGGCGTGCAACTTGTTGCGGACGACGATGATCGGCGAGTACGCCCTGTGGAAGTACTTCAAGATCGAGGCCCGCATGGGCCGGGAACTGACGATCCGCGCGGACGTCGCGGTCTGACCCGTGACCGGCACCGACCAGCGCCTCGAGGTCGTCGAGGCGAAGGACGCCGTCCGTGACTGCATCGCTCGCTACCTGGACCTGTGCGATGTGCCCGGACCTCTGCAGAGCCCGGAGCAGCTCGGCGTCCTGTTCACCGACGACGCGACGTGGGAAGGGCTGGGTCCGGAGTACGCCGACAAGTTCGGAATCGCCCGTGGGCGAGACGAAGTCGTCACTCTCGTGTCCCGGTACCTGCCGCCGGCCGACCACTTCCTCCGCAACGTGCACCTCCTCGGCAGCGAGCAGATCCGTCTCGACGGCAACCGTGCGAGCGGACGGTGGATCATGCAGCAGTTCTCGCTCCATCCGACGGGAACGGCCGAACTTCTCTGCGCCCGGCTCACGATCGACTTCGACCTGGACCGGGCATCCGGACGGACGGCGGCCCGCATGAGCCGATTCCGCACCCGGCGGATGTTCGCTGCGCCGCTGCCGACCGACGCGATGGCCCACCTATCCGGGGCGACCGCCCGACCTCACGAACGAAGGATGACATGACGACGACAGAAGAACCCACCGCACGCACCTACGCGGACCTCGTCGCGAAGGATCGGGTCGCGGGCCGGCTGTACACCGACCCGGACATCTTCCAGGAGGAGATGAAGAGGATCTTCTACAAGACCTGGGTGTGGGTGGCACACGAGAGCGAGATCCCGGAAGCGGGTTCGTTCAAGACCACCCAGGTCGGGGATCAGCCGGTCATCGTGACCCGGGATCGCAAGGGCAACTTCAACACGCTGCTGAACCGGTGCCGGCATCGCGGTGCGACGGTCTGCGATCAGCGCAGCGGTAAGGCCAACGGCTTCACGTGCCCGTACCACAACTGGTCCTACGCACTCGACGGACGCCTTCGTGGCATTCCCTACCCGGACGGATACGAGGGCGTCGTCGACAAGAAGGACTTCCCGCTCCAGACCCTGCGTACCGAGAGCTACCTGGGAATGATCTGGGCAACATTCGACCCGGACATCGAACCCCTCGAGGACTTCCTGGGGGACGCGAAGATCTGGATGGAGCGCTTCTTCAAGCAGAGCAATGGATTTCCGACCAAGGTGATCGGAGTTCACAAGTTCCGTTTCAAGGGGAACTGGAAGATCCAGCTCGAGAACACCACGGACGGCTACCACTTCCCGATGGTGCACAAGTCGTGGATGGCCTCGGTCGACGCCGAGACGGCGGACATGATGTCGTTCATGGACGACCCCACGGCCGAGACCCACGCCCTCGGCAACGGACACAGCGTCGCGATCATGGCCGCAGCCCACGCGGATCTCGACATCGACGACGGCAGCGAGGAAATCCAGCCTCGGTTCCAGCACCTGGTCGACGAGCTCGCCGCCGCGGGAGAAAGCCCCGAACGGATCCGTCGCTACATGCGGTCCATGCACGGTTGCGGCTTCAATCTCAACACTTTCCCGAACGTCGCGATGTCGTCGTCGTTCTTCCGCGTCCTCATCCCCCTCTCCGTCGACGAGACCGAGATCTGGCACATGGCACTGGGAATGGACGGCGGACCCGAGAGCATCAACCGCGAGCGGCTGAGGATCCACGAGCACTTCCAGGGCCCGTTCGGTTTCGGCAGCCCCGACGACGCCGAGGGGTGGATCCGGGTGCAGATCGGGGCCGGCGGCAATCCGAACATGCCGATCCTCGTCAACCGCGGCGAGGGACGCGAGTACACGACCGAAGAAGGCTGGCCCACCTCACATGTCACCGACGAGACGGGCATGCGGGAGGCCTACGCGATGTGGAAGAAGATGATGAGCAATGACTGAGGCCCTGACGATGTCGACCCTGACGGACTCCCGCACCCTCCGCGCGATCGAGCTCGTCTGGAAGGAAGCACAGGTCCTCGATGCCAAGGACTATCGGACCTGGGAGCAGATGTACACGGACGATGCTCACTACGTGATTCCCATCGATCCGCACACCGACGACTTCGCCGCAGGCCTGAACATGGTCTACGACGACAAGCGCATGCGGCACCTGCGCGTCGAGCGGATGATGCAGGGCTATTCGCCTTCTGCGGTGGCCGCGGCCCGGACCGTGCGGATCGTCTCGCGGTTCACCGTGGAGGACGTCACCGACACGTCGGTCACCCTCCGGTCGGCCCAGATCCTCAATGCGTTCAAGCGCAACGAGTTCACGACCGTCGGTGCCGAGCTGACCCACCGGATCGCTCTCGGAGAGGACAGGGACGCGATCGCCCTCAAGGTCGTTCGGCTCATCGACAGCGAGGACGCGGTCAGCGCCTCGGGTTACCTGCTGTAGGGGGCCGATGTGATCTCTCAGTCCACCGGACCCGGCATCGCCGTCGTCACCGGCGCGGCCGGAGGTATGGGTGCGGCGATCGCCCGGAAACTCCACACCGACGGTAGGAGGGTACTGCTCACCGACATCGACACGGCCGGTGTCGAAGCCCTCGCAGCGGAGTTGTCCCGCGACGGGTCGACCGCACGTGGCCTCGAGCTCGACGTCAGCCGCAAGGACGGATTCGAGGAAGCGCTGGCGACCTGCCGGCAGATCTGGGGCGTCCCCACGATCGTCGTCAACAATGCCGCCGTCACGCAGGCAGCGGATCTGATGAACCTGGCGGAGGCGGACTTCACGAGCGTCCTCACGACGAACGTGAACAGCATCTTCTTCGGTTGCCAGGTGTTCGGTGCGGCCATGGCCGAGCGGGGCTTCGGACGGATCGTCAACATGGCGTCGCTCGCCGGACAGAACGGCGGGACGGCGACCGGGGGCCACTACGCGGCCTCCAAGGGAGCGATCCTGACCACCACCAAGGTCTTCGCGCGCGAGCTGGCGGGCCGGGGAGTGACCGTCAACGCGATCTCTCCCGGCCCGCACGACCTCCCGGTCGTGCGCGCGACGGTGCCCCCCGACAGACTCGAAGGCATCGTCGCCGGGATCCCCGTGGGACGCTCGGGAAATCCGTCGTTCGTGGCCGACATGGTCGGGCTGCTCACCTCGGACGACGCCTACTTCGTCACGGGCGCCTGCTGGGACGTCAACGGCGGACTGTATCTGCGCTGACCGGAATCCTCCTGCCCGGGAGGGTCCGGTCGGCACTTCCGTCCGGAGAAATTCACGAGGAGAAACGGACATGGCACTCATCGACGTCACCGTCGCCGAGATCGTTCAGGAATCACCCACCGTCAGATCGTTCACGCTGACGAAGACCGATGGGTCGCCACTGGGTACGTACCGGCCGGGTGCGCACATCGACGTCGTCGGACCCACCTCGATCACCCGTCAGTACTCGCTCTTCAGCACACCCGATGCGCAGGATTCGTTCGCGTTCGCGGTCAAGCGCGAGGAGAACTCCCGCGGGGGTTCAGCGGCCCTCCACGAGCTGCGGGTGGGCGACGCTCTCCGGATCAGCCCGCCACGGAATCTGCTGAGCATCGCGGCGGACGCCACGCACCACGTCCTGGTCGCGGCCGGCATCGGCATCACGCCGATGCTGAGCATGGCACGCTACATGGACGTCCACGGCATCAGCTTCGAACTGCACTACTTCGCCCGCAGCGAGACGGAAGCCGCCTTCCTGCCGCTGCTGCGCGAGCGCTGCCCGGACAAGCTCCATGCCCATCTCGGGGTGGGCCGGGACGAGCAGGACGAGATTCTCGGAACCATTTTTGCGGGAACGGATCCCGGAACCCACGTCTACACGTGCGGACCCGACGGGTTCATGACCAAGGTCGTTGCGCTCGCGAGCCGGCACGTCCCGGCCGGATCGATCCACCTCGAGAACTTCCACGCGACGGAACAGCCGGACGCATCCGAGAACTCCGCGTTCGAGGTGGAACTGGAAGGGGAGACCTATCGGGTCCCGGCCGACCGGAGCATCGTCGAGGTGCTCCAGGAGAACGGCTGCGACGTCGACACGTCCTGCCAGGAGGGCATCTGCGGTACCTGCATCATGCAGGTGGTCGCAGGGACTCCGGTCCACCGGGACAACGTTCTCACGCGGTCCGAGAAGGAGTCCGGCGAGGTCATGGCGGTCTGCGTGTCGCGGGCCGCCGGCGAGCGCCTGGTGCTGGACTACTACTGATCCTCCACCGGCACGTCCACCCCGTACCGGAGCACGTCCCGTACGAGGGTGCTGATGCTGTCGGCGTCGGTCTTGCTCTTGATGCGAGCGCGGTGGACGTCGACGGTCTTCACGCTCATGCCGAGTTTCCGGGCGATGTTCTGGCTGGGCAGACCTTCGACCACCAGGGCCAGGATCTGGCGCTCGCGCGGGGTGAGGGACGAGACCTTGCTCCGCACCGATTCTCGCAGTACGTGATCGGTGAAACGGAGGCGGGCCTTCTCCACCCCGGCCTGCACGGCGTCCAACAGCCGCTGCGGATCGTAGGGCTTCTCGAGGAAATCCAGAGCACCCGCCTTCAGGGTGGAGACGGACATCCGGATGTCACCGTGGGCGGAGACGAAGATGATCGCGACGTGCGGCGCGAACTCGTTGAGCTTCTCCTGCAACCGCGTCCCGCTCATACGGGGCATGCGCACGTCGAGGACGATGCAGGCCGGCCGGCTGCCGTCGTAGGCGTCGAGGAACTGCTCGCCGCTGTGGCAGACCACCGGTCTGATCCCGATGCTCTCCAGCAACCAGTCGACGGATTCGCATACTTCGAAGTCGTCGTCGACCACGTACACCGTCGTCTCGGCTCGGAGGTCTTCCGCGCTTTCCACCATGGCTCGTCACCACCTCCGAATTCGGGAGCCAGGGCTTCTCCCCGACTCCCGACATTGTCCCCGCCCCCGCCGGGCGGGAACGACCGGTTCACGCAACGTCCGCCGGAGCGTCGTCCCAGCAGGCATCGGCAGTCCAATAGTCCATTCCCGCGGCGCTCACCCGGTGCTGCCACTCCGTGGTCCGTCGCAGGAGCGGTTCCTCTCTGCGAACCGACTCGTCGGCCGCCTCCGGGCCGTCGGCCTCCACTGTCCAGTGGACCCAGTTGACCTCACGGCCGTACTCGTCGTGGACGAACAGATCGACGTGGTGCCAACCGCGGTCGAAGGTGTCCTCGTAGCAGGTGAGGAACATCCTGTGATGGTTGGTCGGGCGGGGTTCGAGCATGAGCGGTCCTTTCTACCGAGCGAGCAGATTCACCGAGCCGAGCGAGCAGATTCACCGAGCCGAGCGAGCAGATTTCACCGAGCCGAGCGAGCTTGCCGGCTCAGACGGCAATCTCCGGCAGTTCGCGAAGGAGCACTTCGAGCTTCTCGCCCACGGCGAGCAGCCGGTCCTCGTGCCCCGGTAGCCCGACGATCTGAAGACCCAGTGGCAGTCCCGCGGACGTGCGGGCACCTGGCACGACCACGACCGGCAATCCGAGCAGCTGCCACGGGCGGCTGAGTATCGGCGACCCGGTTGCGGACAGACCGAGCGGGGCCGGTCCCAGCGCTGCAGGGCCGACGATGATCGGATCGGAGGCCAGAATCGCGTCCAGCAGTTCCCGGGAGCGGTCCCGACGGGTCAGGGCCGCGGAATACTCGGTTCCGGCGATCCTGCGGCCGTTCTCCAGCAGATCCCGGATCGGCGCGCTCAGTGCACCCGCGTGTTCGTCGAATTCGTGGGCCCGCGCCCGCGCGGCTTCGTACGACATGACGGTGACGTGGTCCTCGGACAAGGTCTGGACATGATCGTCCCAGTCGAGAGGCTCGGCCTTCACCCCGATCTCCTCCAACAGGGCGGGCACATGTTCCAGCAACGCCGACATTGGGGGCTCCACGGGGTGGAGGGCACCGGCGTTCCAGACCAGGCCCCGAGTCACCGGCTCCGGAGCCGGGACCTCCGAGTGCCCGTGGCCGCTGAATGCGTTGTGCACGAAGCGAAGATCGGACACGGACCGGGTCAGCAGGCCGAGGGCGTCCAGTGACTCGCTCAGACCGGTGATGCCGGACATGTCCGTGGTGCCGTGCGCGAGAACCATGCCGGCGGCTCCGCAGTACGAGGCCGGCCGGGTCAGCGAGCCGGCCGTCTGGGTGCCGAGCGCGAGGGGCACGGTCCCCGCTGCGACGGCCGCAGCAGAGCCACTGGAGGACCCGCCGGGGGTGTGACCGAGGGCGTGCGGGTTGCGGGTGGGCCCGGGGGTGAAGTAGCCGAACTCCGTCGTCACGGTCTTGCCCTGGACGATCGCACCGAGGGAACGCAGGCGGCTCACGCAGGCGGCGTCGGTGCCGACCAGATTCGGGGAGGTCACTGCGGAACCGGCGCGCGTCGGCATCCCGGCGACGTCGATGAGGTCCTTGACTCCGACGGACAGCCCGGCCAACGGTGCAGAGCCGGGGTCCCGGTCGACGGCACGGGCCTGCTCCGCAATCGTCGACGACAGGCACACCCACGCACCGAGTTCCGGTTCCCGCAGCTCGATCGCTCGTCTGACCTGCGTAGCAAGGTCCTCGGCCGTCACCGACCCGGTTCGGACGGCCCCGACCTGCTCACCCAGGGACAGGTCCGACGCGCGCGTGCTCATAGTCCTCCTCCGGTCTCGACCCCTTCATTCTGGGTGAACACGGCGGGAGCCGACAGTAAAGGTTTCCCTCCTACCGCAGTAGGGATGCGTGGAAATAGCTTCTGAACCACTGTCGACTCGCCGACGGATTCAGCATCCGCGGCTCGCTAGGAAAGGTGGCTGCTCATGGCTTCGACCGTGGCGCCCGATGTCTCCGCCTCCCCGGAAAACGGGGAGAAGAGGATCGACTTCCACAGGATGAACCGCAAGGCGTGGATAGTGACGGCGCTGCTCGTCCTCTTCCAGATCGTGGCCTTCGCCGACAAGGCCGTACTAGGCCTGGTGGCCTCCGAGGCCATGCCCGATCTCGGAATCTCCGCCGTCGAGTTCGGATTCATCGGCAGTGCGTTCTTCTTCCTCTACGCAGTGGTCTCCGTGATCACGGGTTTCCTGGCTGCCAGATTCTCGGTCAAGTGGATCATCCTCACGATGGGCGTCGTCTGGGCGGTCATGCAGTTCCCGATGCTCCTCGGTGGCGGTGCTGCGGTGCTGCTGATGACCCGCATCGTCCTCGGCGGCGCTGAAGGCCCCGCGACGGCGATGTCCCTCACCTCGGCTCATTCGTGGTTCGAGCCGCGTCGTCGCGCATTGCCGTCCAACTTGGTTGCTGCCGGCTCGACCCTGGGACCGGTCATCGCCGCGCCTGCCCTCGCCTGGGTGATCGTCGCCTGGGGTTGGCGCTGGGCCTTCGGCGTCCTCGGCATCGTCGGATTCGTGTGGGTCGTCGCCTGGCTCCTGATCGCCGACGACGGTCCGTTCGCCGGGCACGGCAAGCAGAATCGCGCCGACGCCCGTACCGGCGACCGGAAGCCGGCGGACCGCACCGCGGAGGTCGCCACGGCCGATGTGGACGAGCAGAAGCCTGTCGTCGTCTGGCGTGCGCTGCTCAGCATGACCTTCCTCGCCGCGGTGATCGGAGGGGCCTCCAACTTCTGGGTCCAGGGTTTCGTCACGACCTGGTTGCCCCAGTACCTCGGCACCGTGGTCGGCCTGTCGCTTCCTCAGGTAGGCACCGTCACCACCATTCCCTGGATCCTCGGAGCCGGCGTGCTGCTGCTGCTCGGCTTCCTCGGCCACCGGTTGATGAAGCACGGCCACAACGCGCATCGCGCGATCGCGGTCCCGTTCGGTATCGCAGCGCTGGTGGCCGGAATCTGCTTCATCCTGGTCCAGACGACGTCGGGTGTGCCGGCCGTCGCCCTGCTGTGCCTCGCCGCCGGCTGCAGCCTCGCGTACCCGATGACCGCCTCTGCGATCGCTTATGCGGTCGGCGCCAAGCAGCGGCCGATTCTCATGGCCACGCTCGGCGGCGTGGCCTCGATCGGTGCCATCGTCTCCCCGACGCTCGTGGGCTGGCTGATGGCCCGCGCCGGTTATGTCTCGCCCCCTGCCGGCAGCACACTGGCTCCCGAAATGGCGACGAACATGGCGGTCGGTGTGCACCAGGCATTCACCATCACCGGCATCATCCTCCTCGTCGGCGGCGTGCTCTGCATCCTGTTCCTCCGGCCCGAGAGCCTCGGCCGGAAACTGCAGTCCGAGTACGTCAAGCATTGAACCGGCATCTCGATGCACGCCGGAGCCATCCCGTCCCCGAGATCAGGAGGACCGCAATGACGGATATCGCGACCCCGGTCGACCGAGGGCTCTTCCGGGAGGTGATGGGGCACTACCCGACCGGAGTGGCCGTCGTGACCGGCCGTGCGGACAACGGCGAACTGCTGGCGCTGGTGGTCGGGACCTTCGGGTCGGTGTCTCTCGATCCGCCCCTCGTCTCCTTCATGCCGATGAAGACGTCGAAGACGTTCGCCAAGATGCGGGAGTGCGCGTCGCTGTGCATCAACATCGTGGGCGGTGAGCAGGAGGAACTGGTCTCCACCCTCGCCCGGCGCTGGGAGAACAAGTTCGACGGAATCGACTGGTTCCCGTCCCCGTCGGGGGATCCGGTGCTGGCGGACTCGGTGGCATGGATCGACACCCGCATCACCGACACGGTGGAGGCGGGCGATCACTGGATCGTCCTGTGCGCTGTGGCGGACATGGCCGTCACCAACCCGGTGGCCCCGCTGATCTTCTTCCAGGGCGGTTACGGGAGTTTCGTCGGGACCTCCTTGATGGCTCGGATGGAGCACCGGCTGCTGTCGGCGATTCGGGAGGCGGACTGCGCACGGACGGCCGTCGAGGACCTCGCGCACGACATCGGTTGCGAGGTCACGGTCTACACCGCGGTCGGTCGGGACGAGATGGCAACGGTACTCTCGGCGTCGGCTCCCGGAGTCGATCCGGAGAACGGCCTGGCGCAGCGAGTTCCGATCGTGCCCCCGATCGGTGACTCGCTCGTGTTCGATCTCCCGCCGGAAGATCAGGAGCGGTGGCTCGCCAAGGCCCACGGCGTCGAGGAGCCCGGGAGGCAGCTCTACCGGGACCGTCTCGACTTCGTCCGCGCACACGGGTTCCTGCTGTCGTTCCTTCCTCGGGAAGGCGGAGCCGCATACGAAGGGATGCGCGACGCCACCCACCGTTATGCGAACGGGAGACTGACCCCGGCGCAGGAGCGGAACATCCGCGAGCGCGTGGTCGAATCGGCGGTCGACTACACGTTGCGCGACCTCGAGGAAGAGGAAACCTACGACATCGGTTCCGTCGTACTGCCGGTTCGCGACCGAGCGGGCGGCTACACGCGCACGCTGCGTTTGGGGCAGCTTCCCCGCCGGGTTTCCGGGACGCGAGTACGGGAGTGGATCGCCCGGGCCGAGAAGGTTGTCGACATCCTCGAACTCGGGGGCGGTTCCGACAGGTAATCCGTTCCCGCGGAATTGTCTTCACCACGGGAGTCGGTGCTCGTGGACGAGTACCGGTCAGCCCGTGACCATGATCTGCGCGGCGCTCTCCTTGAGTTTCGCGTTGGCCCAGCGCAACTGACGCAGGGTCTGCGGGTGGCAGCGTTCGGCCGTGGCGAGCAGTTCCCGGTCCTGCATGGCCTGCGCGGTCTGGGCCAGGATCTCCCAGTCCAGTGAGACCCCGGCTGCCATCCGGTGGATCTCGCGCAGGTCGTGCAGGAGCAGCAGGCCGGGCTCGTGGCGCCGGCCGAGCAGTTCGCTGCCCTTCTGCCGCAGGCGGGCCAGGATCGTGTGGTCGTCCTCCGGTTCGGCGTCGAGGTCGAGGTCGTAGTCGCGCCCGACCCGGGCGAGTTCGCGCACGTGTTCCTGGGACCAGCGTGCGAGATCCCGTCCGAGGTAGAAGATCTCGTGGTCGGCCTTCTGCCGGTCCGAGATCTGCAGCAATTCCCCCGCCAGGTCGTTCTCGGCGCGGTGCAGTTCGCGGATTGCCAGACCTACCTTGTTCACGATGCGCCTCCGCTCGTGTCGACGACGGTCTCGGTCGCGGTGCCGGCAGGACCGCCCACGGTGTCGGGAACGTCGGTGCCCACCGGTCGTGAGGCGGTGGTCGTCGGCGCGGCGGACGGTGTGCCGTCCCCGGCCAGGAGACGCTCGGCCCGGGCGGCGCCGGTCTTGAACAGTGGCTGTTTCGACGCCGGATCCCAGTCGGTGACGGTCAGTTCGTTGGCGGCGCGGCCCTCGGCGTCGCCCGGCTCGTGCCCGCCGGGGGTGTCCCAGTAGCCGTAGTGGAACGGCAGGAACAGCACGCCGGGACGGATGCCGCTGATCCGCAGCCGTGCCTCCACCCGGCCACGCGGGGTGGTGATGCGCAGCAGGTCGCCCTCCCCCCAGCCGTGCCGCTGGGCGTCGGAGGCGGACATCTCCACCCACACCTCGGGGGCGGCGTTCTGCAGTTGGGGCGCCCGCCCGGTCTTGGTACGGGTGTGGAAGTGATACAGGGTCCGCCCGGTGGTCAGCAGGTAGGGGAACTCCTCGGAGACCACCTCGTGCGGGGGCAGATACTCCCCTGCCCTGATCACGGCCTTGCCGAGGGGGTTCATCGCCTTGTACTCGGTCGGTTCGAGCGGGGCGCCGGTGACCATGTCGCGGCCGTAGCTCTCGCAGTAGTCCGGTGCGCTCCAGAACTTCCCGTCGGCGTAGAGGCGCTCGGTGCCGTCGGGGTGCTCGTCGTTGCAGGGCCATTGGATGCCGCTGCCGCCGCGGAGCCTGTCGTACGAGAGGCCGGTGTAGTCGCACGGCCGTCCCGCGGTGCACTGCTTCCAGGCTTCGAACGCCTCCTCCGGCGTGGACCACTTGACCAGGGGCTGCCCGTCCTTGTCCTGCAGTCCCAGCCGGCGGGCGTAGTCGAGGAAGATGTCCAGATCGGGCCGGGCCTGCCCGGGCGGGTCGACGGCCTTCTCCGACAGGTGCACGGTGCGGTCGACATTGGTGAACGTGCCGGTCTTCTCCCCCCACGTGGCGGCCGGCAGCACGACGTCGGCGAGTTGCGCGGTCTCGGACAGGAAGATGTCCTGCACGACGAGGAAAAGCCTTTTCTGGGACAGGATTTCGCGGATGCGGCCGAGTTCCGGCAACGACACCGCCGGGTTGGTGCCGTTGACGTACAGGAACCGGATCGAACCGTCCTCGACGTACCGCATCATCTGCATCAGGTGGGTGGGCGCGGTGTAGTGCGGGATCCGCATCGGGTCGATGTTCCACACCCGCCCCAGCTCCTGGATGTGTTCGTCGTTGGCCCAGTTCCGGAACGCCGGCAGGTCGCCGTCGGCCCCGCACTCGCGGGTGTTCTGCGCCGTGGGCTGGCCGTTCATCTGCAGCACCCCGCACCCCGGCTTGCCGAGCATGCCGCGGATCAGGTGCACGTTGTTCACCTGGACGGCAGCGGCGGTGGCCTGATGGGACTGGTAGAAACCCTGCAGCACGGTGGACAGCAACCGTTCGGCGGTGCCCAGGAGCCGGGCGGCCGCCCGCAGGTCGGCGAGCGGGACGTCGCACACCTGCGCGACCTTCTCCGCCGGGTAGCCCTCGAGTTGCTTCTCCAGCTCGTCGAAGCCGACGGTGTGGGCGTCGACGTAGTCGCGGTCGATCCAGCCGTGCCGCACGATCTCGTGCAGCAGCCCGTTCATCAGCATCACATTGGTGCCGGGCCGGGGTGCGAGGTGCACGGTGGCCGCGCGCGCCACCGGCGTCTCCCGCGGGTCGACGCAGACGATCGCCGGGGGGTTCGGGCCGGCGAGCCGGTCGAGCACCCGGGTCCACAGCACACTCTGGGTCTCGGCCATGTTGTGCCCGTACAGGGCGATCACGTCGGCGTGGTCGATGTCGGTGTACGACCCCGGTTGACCGTCGCACGCGAAGGACTCCTTCAGCGCCGCGGCCGCCGTCGCCGTGCACAGCCGGGTGTTGCCGTCCATGTGGTTGGTGCCGATGCCGCCGTGTCCGATCAGCGCCAGCGTGTAGTACTCCTCGAGGAAGAGCTGACCGGTGGTGTAGAAGCCGATCGAACTCGGACCGCGTTCGGCCAGCAACTCCTTCGTGCGCCCGGCGACGGCGTCCATCGCCGTGTCCCAGTCCGTCTCCACGAGCGCACCGTCGCGCCGGATCAGCGGTGTGGTCAACCGATCCGGCGAATGGTTCGCCTGCCAGCCGAACAGGTCCTTCGGACCGAGCCGGCCGTGATTGACCCGGTCGACCGCCCGGCCCCGCACGCCCACGATGCGCCCGTTCTCGACGGCGATATCCAGCCCGTCCCCGTTCGAGTGCAGGATCGTCGCCGACTGCACCCAGGTGTCGACGTCGTCCTCGTCCACCCCCTCGGCGAGATACATGTCCACCCTGGTCGGCCACGTCTCACCGGGACCGTAGGGAGTGCGAGCACCCCACGGGTCCCGGATCCGGTCCGTACGCGTCATACCGGAGGCGCTACCCCCTGCGCAACGAACCAAACCTGCCGCCGACGGAACTCAGTGGGAACGAGGAAGGCGCACGATGTGGAGGAAGAAGTTGTCGATCCGCCGGATCACCTCCGCGAACTGCGGGAAGTCGACCGGCTTGGTGATGTAGGCGTTGGCGTGCAGCCGGTAGCTGCGGAGCAGGTCCTCCTCGGCGGCGGAGGCGGTGAGCACCACCACCGGGATGTGCCGCAGTTCCGGGTCGGCCTTGATCTGTGCGAGGACCTCCCGGCCGTCGTAGCGGGGCAGGTTCAGGTCGAGGAGGATCAGATCGGGCCGCGGCGCGTCGGCGTAGGGGTCGCGCCGGAAGAGGAAGCTCAACGCCTGCTCACCGTCGCGTACGACGTGCAGTGCGTTGGCCAGTTTGTGGTCCTCCAGGGCCTCGCGGGTCATCAATTCGTCGCCGGCGTCGTCCTCGACCAGCAGAACGACGATGGGTTCGGCGGGCTCGGTCATGTGGTGGGCTCCTGAACCAGGGGTGCACGGAACGTTCTCCGACCGTACGCGGTACGGCAGCGACTGCGGTTCGGCCCCCATGACCGGCCGCCGCGCCGGCAGTCGGAGAGCACGGCGTGTCCGATGTTGTGCCAGACTCCGGAACATGGCTGTCGATCCACGTGGTGCCGACCTGAAGCGCTTTCTCGCCGAGGACCCGGGCGGGCCGGTGGTGATGCTGAACCTGCTGCGGTTCGGCACCGGTGGTCGCGAGATCTACGCCCGCTACGCCGACGCCCTCCACGAGACGTTCCTGCCGCGCTACGGCGGCGAGGTGCTCTACGCGGGCGACGGGTCGACCGCGCTCGTGGCGGAGACCGGGCAGGACTGGGACGCGGTCCTGCTCGTGCGCTACCCGACGCGGCGTGCCTTCTCCGAGATGGTCGCCGACCCCGAGTACCAGCGGGTCACGGCGTGGCGCACCGACGCGCTGCAGGAGGCTGTCCTGCAGGCGACGGTGCCGTGGCCGGTGCAGTCCTGACACCGGCCGTCAGTAGCGCAGCAGGGCGCCGATGCCGTCCGCCGGCGTGAGGCGCTCGTCCATGCGGAGCACGGCGGCGCCGGTGGCCACGGCCGCGAACGGCAGGGCTTCGTCGGCGCGGCAGACGCGCTCGCTGCCCGAACCCATCTCGGACAGCGCTCCTGCGTCGGCGGCCACGAGCGACGGGTCGTCGCCCACGAGCACCGTGGTGTCGTCGAGGTCCCCCAGGATCAGCGTGTCGACCCGCCGTTCGCGCAGCGCCGCCGTCACCTCGGTCACCCCTTCGACGGCCAGGCCGGTTCCGGCGCCGGCCCGATAGCGCTCGGCCACGTCGTCCATCTCGGCGAGGCGACGCTGCGCCAGTTCCTCCTGGATGACATCCCGGATCCGCTCGCGGTCGGAGCCGTCGGCGCGAGAACCGGTCTGCACCTGCACCAGGACGTCGCCGGTGCGCTGGGGCAGGGCCTCCGCCAGGTCCGTGCGGGAGCGGACCTCGCCGATCACGAACACCGGCTCGGCGTGGTGCTCGTCGGCCAGTTCGGTGATGCGGTCGGCGGCGGCGGCGATGTTGCGGCGCCGCTGCTCCTCGACGTTGGGTTCGGGATCCCCGTAACCGGGCGACTGGGCGCCGGCCGCCTTGTGGATCGGGTAGCCCTCCCCGGCGACCGTCTCCTCGTGGAGCACGCCGCCGTGCCGGTCGTAGACGGTCAGGTCGCCGCCCGCGTGGTCGACGGCGGCCACGAGGTAGGGCCGGCCGCTCGTGCCGTGTTCCACCAGCGGGAGCAGGTAAGGCATGTCGGACAGTCGCACCTCGGTGCGCAGCGGCGGGGGG
>NZ_AJFC01000127.1:0-17930 GCF_000256505.1 Rhodococcus sp. P14
CCCCGTCCGGGTTCGCGACGATCGCGCGGCCACCGCTGCCGACCGCCGCCGGCGCCTCGGTCACCGCGCGCTCGACGTGGCCGAGCACGGCCTGCGGAGTCCCGAGTTGTTCCAGTTGCTCCGCGATGGAACGCCAGGTCAGTTCCGCAACCTTTGCGGCATCCTCGGTCGCGTGCGAATCCTCGTAGTACACCGAGGCGAACGGGCCGGTCGCGGTGGTGAAGTCTGCGAATCGATCGGCGTGCACAGCTACTCCTTCGTCGGTGCCTCACGGTCTCTCGATTCGTGTGCCCCCGACCCACGCGAGTAAACGTGCCCGCACCGATCCGGCGGCAATTTCCGTCCGCGCGGTTTACCTGCCGCAGAATCGGCAACCCTGCACCCATGGCGTCCTCGGTGAACGTGCCGTCGTGGCACGTCCACGGCTCGTCGATGCCCCCGCACGTGATGCCCCCGCACGTTCGGAGTCCGGACCTGCACCACGACCGGCGGTGGGTCCGCGGGTCGTACGCGCGGTCGGGCGGCGCGACGAGGCTGTCAGGCGAGGCGCTGTCAGGCGAGGCGACGGGCACGACGATCCGCAGAAGGGAAGGGCCATGAAGATCGCGATGGTGTCCGATCACGCAAGCCCCTTCACGGTCCCCGGCGACGTCGATGCGGACGGCCGGAAGGTGCACGTCGCCGAGCTGTCGGCGGCGCTGGTGCGCGCAGGACACGACGTGACCGTCTACACCCGTCGCGACGACCCCGACATACCCGAGCGAGTCCCGACCGACGACGGGTACGAGGTGGTCCACGTCCCCGCCGGTCCGCCGGCTCCGCTACCGGCGGACGAGCTGCTCCCACGGATGGGTGAGCTCGGTACCTTCCTCGAACGGGAATGGACGAGGGATCGGCCCGACGTCGCCCACGCCCACTGCTGGATGCCGGGGATCGCGACGCAGCTCGCCGCCCGCACCGTCACGGTGCCCACGGTGCAGACCTTCCACACCCTGGGTGTGGTGGAGAGCCGGCACCGGGGCGGGGCGCAGACCGGGTCGCCGAACCGGATCCGTATCGAGCGGCTCCTGGCGCGCGGCGCGAGCCGGGTCGCCGCGACCTGCACGGACGAGGTGTTCGAGCTCGCCGCGCTGGGCCTGCCCCGCACCCGCACGTCCGTCGTGCCCTGCGGGGTGAACCTCGCGCAGTTCGCGCCCACCGGCCCCGAGGCTCCGGCGCGCGGGCCGGGGCGCCGCATCGTCGCTGTCGGGCCGCTCGTGCCGCGGATGGGCTTCGACGTGGCGATCCGGGCGCTGGCCCTGCTCCCCGGCACGGAACTGGTGATCGCCGGCGGACCGGCGGACGACGGCGCCCCCGACGAGGCCGCACGTCTGCGCGCCGTCGCCGGGGACCACGGCGTGCTCGACCGGGTGCACATGACCGGGCACGTGTCCCGGACGGACATGCCGGCGCTGTTGCGGTCGGCGGACGTCGTCGTATGCACGCCCTGGTACGAACCGCTCGGCCTGGTGCCGCTCGCAGCCATGGCATGCGGGCGGCCGGTGGTGGCCACCGCGGTCGGCGGCCTGCTCGACACGGTCGTCGACGGGGTCACGGGCACGCTGGTGCCCCCGCACGCGGCCGACGCGGTCGCGGCGGCGGTACACACCCTGCTCACCGACGACGTCCAGCGCACCGCCTTCGGTCTCGCCGGCCACGACCGGGCGAGCACCCGCTATTCGTGGGACCGTTCCGCGGCCGACGCCGTGCGCACCTACGAGAGGTGTGTCCCGGCGGATCCGCGGTCGGTACGGTCCGTACGCTCCGGAGCCCGCTGAGATGCTCGGGCCACGGCCGCGACGGGACTTCCGGCATCTGCTCGCCATCCTGACCGCACCCCGCGGGTGCGGTCTCCGAAGCGCGGCACGGCAGGGGCAGCCGTGACCGCCAATGTCGTCCTGCTGCTGTTCGTGCTGGCAGCAGGTATCGGCGGCACCGCAGCGTTGCAGGGGGCGCTGCGGCGTCGCCGCTGATTCCACAGCGGCATCACCGCCGATACGACAGCGGCGTCGCCGCCGATGTCACAGCGGCGTCGCCGCTGATTCCACAGCGGCGTCGCCGCCGAGTGCTCGGCGCGTTGGTAGTGTCTGCGTCAGCTGCCCCGGTCGCCCAGACCCCCGGGAACGGAGAAGCGCGATGCACGACGAACACGTCGACGTCCTGATCGTCGGCGCCGGACTCTCCGGTATCGGCGCGGCCTGTCACCTGCAGGACGAATGCCCGGACAAGACCTTCACCGTCCTCGAGGCACGCGACGTCATCGGCGGCACCTGGGACCTCTTCCGCTACCCGGGCATCCGGTCCGACTCGGACATGTTCACCCTGGGGTACTCGTTCGAGCCGTGGGCCGAGCCCGAGACCTTCGCCGACGGCCCGTCCATCCGCGACTACGTCCGCCGCACCGCACGGGATCGCGGCATCGACGAGAAGGTCCGGTTCCGGCATCGCGTGGTCCGCGCCGAATGGTCCACGCCGGCCGCCCGCTGGACCGTGACGGCCGAGCGCACCGACACCGGGGAACGAGTTCGCCTCACGTGCGGCTTCCTGTTCGTCAATTCGGGCTACTACCGCTACGACGAGGGCTACACCCCCGAGTTTCCCGGCGTGGAACGGTTCACCGGCACCCTCGTACACCCACAGCACTGGCCAGAGGACCTGGACTGCACCGGCAAGCGCGTCGTCGTCGTCGGCAGCGGCGCCACCGCCGTGACTCTCGTCCCGGCACTGGCGAGGACGGCCGCACACGTGACGATGCTGCAGCGCTCTCCGAGCTACGTCATGTCGCGTCCCTCGATCGACCCGGTCGCCGGCGCGTTGCTCGGCCGGATACCGCTGAAGCTGGCCTACCCTGTCGTCCGCTGGGCGAACGTGCTGGGCAGCATGGCCTTCTTCCAGTTGAGCCGGCGCCGGCCCGATCTGGTCAAGCGGCTGCTACGCAAGGGCGTGCAGAGCCACCTGCCCGCGGACTACGAGGTGGACGTGCACTTCCGGCCGCGATACGACCCGTGGGACCAGCGCGTCTGTTTCGTGCCCGACGGCGACCTGTTCCGGGCGCTGCGGGAGGGCCGGGCGACGGTCGTCACCGACACGATCGACACCTTCACCGAACACGGGATCCGCCTGGAATCCGGGCAGGAACTCGCCGCCGACGTGATCGTCACCGCGACGGGACTGAACCTGCTTCTGCTCGGCGGGATGGCCGTGAGCGTCGACGGTCGCGACGTCGAGATGGGAAAGACGCTGGCGTACAAGGGGATGATGCTCTCCGGGGTGCCCAATCTCGCATTCACCGTCGGATACACCAATGCGTCGTGGACGTTGAAGGCCGATCTCGTCGCCGGATACGTGTGCCGCCTGCTGCGCCACATGGACGCCCGCGGATACGCCTACTGCACCCCGACGGCCCCCGCGACCACGACCGCGACGTCCCCGTTGGTCGATCTCGCGTCCGGGTACGTCCTGCGCAGCATCGATTCGATGCCCAGGCAGGGCCCCGCGGCGCCGTGGCGGCTGTTCCAGAACTACGTCCGGGACCTGGTGATGATGCGCCGCGGACGACTCGAGGACGGCGCCGTGCGCTTCTCCCGGGCAGCGCTTCCGGCAACGGCGCAGTCGGCGGCCTGAGGTCGCGGGCGAAAGAACCAGCGTAGGAGCGCGGTTCGAGGCCGAGCGCGACACTGCGCACATCCGCCGCATAGACTTCCGGTGGAGGAGGCGGTCGATCCTTCCGGTGCACGGATCCGCAGCCACAGCTACTTCCAGGGGCGGAGAGTGACAGATGCAAGTTGGTGCCCTGTTCGGCAGGTATCGCCTGGACCGTCCACTGTCGGTGGACGCGACGGGCGAGGTATGGGCCGCGTTCGACACCACCACCGGCCGGAACGTCGCGGTGCGGGCGCTGCCACCCGAGGTGACCGAGGACGACGAGTACCGCGCTCGTTTCGAACGCGAAGCCGAGATCGCCGCCCGGATCCGGAACCCTCGTGTGCTCCCGATCCACGACTTCGGGCAGATCGGCACCCGGCTCTTCCTCGCAACGCCCGTCGTCGAGGGCACCGATCTGCAGACGATGCTCCGGTCCACCGGCGCGATGGACGTCCCGCGGGCAGTCGGTGTCGTCGAGCAATTGGCGTCGGCGCTCGAGGCCGTGCACGCGGCCGGGCTGGTCGAACAGGAAGTGACGTCGGCGAACGTCCTGGTGCAGGGCGACGGAAATGTTCTCCTCACCGACGTCGGGTTCCCCCCGCATCCCGGCGCGGCGACGGGCGTCTACGGCCTGGCGACGGTGCTGTACGAATGCCTCACCGGCAGACTCTTCCAGTCCTCGGGTGGACGAGCGGGGGCCCCGCAGTCGTCGTCGGCGGTCTCGGATCTTCCGGCCGGCATGGTCGAGGTCGTCGCACGCGGAACGGCACCCGAACCCGCGCGGCGCTACGGATCGGTGAGCGAGCTGGCCGCGGCGGCACGCGCCGCGGCCGCGCCGTCACATCCCACCGGCAGGTCCGTTCCCGCGGTCGCTCCGCTCACCCGGAACCGGCGCGTCATGATCCCGGTTCTCGCGGCGATCGTCGCCGTCCTCGTCGTCGGCGGCGTGGCCCTCGGGGCCGTGTCGTCCGACGACGCCGACCCGACGCCCGTCCCCATCGCGGTGCAGCCGGCCTCTCCGACGTCCACGCCCTCGGCCGCACCGACCACCTCGACAGCCGCGGAACAGGAGCCGACGCCACCTCGGACGGAGTCCCAGGCTGCCGAGGTTCCAGCCCAGGACGGCGAAGTTCCACCCCAGGACGCCGCCCCCGCGAGGCCGGCGCCTCGATCGGCACCGCCGGCTCCTGCCCCTGCCCCCGTCCCGGCTCCGGCACCTGCGCCCGCAGGACCACAGGTTCTGCCGTGCTACCCCGGCTACGAGCACACCCCGCCGCCCGACGGACCGTGCCTTCCCGCCGGGTCGGCTCCCGCGCCCGCCCCTGCACCTGCACCTGCACCTGCACCGGCAGAACCACAGGTACTGCCGTGCTACCCCGGCTACGAACACCCCCCGCCGCCCGACGGACCGGGCCTTCCCGCCGGGTCGGCTCCCGCGCCCGCCCCTGCACCTGCGCCTGCACCTGCACCGGCAGAACCACAGGTACTGCCGTGCTACCCCGGCTACGAACACACCCCGCCGCCCGACGGCCCGTCCCTTCCCGCCGGGTCGGCTCCCGCGCCCGCCCCGGCACCTGCACCGGCGCCCGCAGCACCACAGGTACTGCCCTGCTACCCCGGCTACGAACACACCCCGCCGCCCGACGGACCGTGCCTTCCCGCCGGGTAGGCGCCGGCCGCCGCGGAGCGGTAGCGCTCGACCGTCCGCTCCATCCGGACGGCGCGGTCACCGTGCGTTCCGGCTCGTGCTCGTCACTACGCGTGCGCGCCGGCGAGTCGCACCTGGACCGACTTGGCCATCGGACACCGTTCGACGGCCCGCAACGCGAGGGTTTCCCTGGCATCACGATCCTCGACACGAGGCAGCCGCACGTCGACCTCGGCGGAGAGATCGAACTCCTGGTTGCCCCGTGAAGTGAGTTCGACGCGGGCGTCCACGGCGCACTCCCCCAGGTCGTGATCGCCGGCCGACGCCGTCGCGATGAGGGTCTGGTACACGCACGCCGCCAATGCCGCCGCATACAGTTGCTCGGGCGTCACCGCGTCGAACCCGGCGGCGTTGTCCGGCGTCGTCACGCGCAGGTCCGGTGAATGCCCGTCGATGCGCACCGAGGTGTCCTCGGCCGTTGCGGTGTATCGATACGAATTCGGCTCTGTCATCAGGTGTTCCTCCGGTCCGCACTTCGCTCTGAGCGCCGGCGCCGCTCGCTACGGCACCGATGCGATCACCCGGGTGCCCGAACCGAGCCCGGGGAAACCCGCGGCCGGGGATTGACACCCACCGGACCGGGTAACCGCACCCATGACCACCCTTCGTGCCCTCGCCCTGAACTGCACACTCAAACCGTCCCCGGCGGAGTCCAGCACCGACCTGATGGTGTCGCATGTCCTGTCCGCGCTCGCCGGGCACGGCGTGACCACCGAATCGGTGCGCGTCGTCGACCACGACGTCCGTCCCGGTGTGGAGGCGGACATGGGTGACGGCGACGAGTGGCCGGGCCTGCTCGAACGCGTCGCCGCCGCCGACATCCTGATCGTCGCCACGCCGACCTGGGTGGGCCACATGTCCAGCGTCGCCCAGCGCGTGCTCGAACGCCTCGACGCGGAACTGTCGAGCACCGACGACGAGAACCGGCCACGCATGGTCGGGAAGGTCGCCGTCGCCGCGGTCGTGGGCAACGAGGACGGTGCGCACAAGATCGTCGCCGACCTGTTCCAGGGTCTCAACGACATCGGGTTCAGCATCCCGGCCCAGGGCTGCACCTACTGGAACGGGGAAGCGATGTCCGGCACGGATTTCAAGGACCTGTCCGAGGTTCCGGAACAGGTATCCACGACCACGCAGGCACTGGCACGGAACGCCGTCCATCTGAGCACCGTGCTGCGCGAACGGCAGTACCCGCCGTATCCGGGCTGAGCCCGCCCGCCGCATGCCGCCGGTTCGCCCGCATGCCGCCGGTTCGCCCGCATGCCGCCGGTTCGCCCGCATGCCGCCGGTTCGCCCGCATGCCGCCGGTTCGCCCGCATGCCGCCGGTTCGCCCGCATGCCGCCGGTTCGCCCGCATGCCGCCGGTTCGCCCGCATGCCGCCGGTTCGCCCGCATGCCGCCGGTTCGCCCGCATGCCGCCGGTTCGCCCGCATGCCGCCGGTTCGCCCGCATGCCGCCGGTTCGCCCGCATGCCGCCGGTTCGCCCGCATGCCGCCGGTTCGCCCGCATGCCGCCGGTTCGCCCGCATGCCGCCGGTTCGCCCGCATGCCGCCGGTTCGCCCGCATGCCGCCGGTTCGCCCGCATGCCGCCGGTTCGCCCGCATGCCGCCGGTTCGCCCGCATGCCGCCGGTTCGCCCGCGTGCCGCCGGTTCGACCGAATGTCACACGCGTTCGATCGAATCGAACGTATGTGACATTCGGTCGCCGACACCGAGGCGAGCACCGGTCGTCGCGGAGAAGAAGTAGACCTCCCCCGGCTGCGGGAGCAGGTGCACCTGCTCCCCCGGACCGATCGCAACTCGTCGATCCACCCGTACGACGACCTTGCCCGTCGCGCTCGACCAGTCGGCCGGCCCGGTCGCCGTCGCATGGACGAAGGCCTCCGCGCCGAGCTGCTCGACCAGGTCCACCGTCAGGGACAGCGTCCCGGACCGCCACGCGCCCACGGGGGTCCATGCCTCGGGCCGCACCCCGACGACGATCCGGTCGGCGCCGACGTCGGCCGGAACCGGCACTCGTAGGGCGCCGAGCACGGCCGCGCCGTCGCGGACGGGTGCGTCGAGCAGGTTCATGCCGGGCGAACCGACGAACCCGGCGACGAAGGTGTTGACGGGGTTGTCGTACAGGACGCGGGGTGCGGCGACCTGCTGCAGGCGACCGCCGTCGAGGACGGCCACCCGGTCCCCCATCGTCATGGCCTCCACCTGGTCGTGGGTGACGTACACGGTCGTCGTGCCGAGTCGCCGCTGCAGTCCGGCGATCTGCGAACGCGTGCTGACGCGCAGCTTCGCGTCGAGGTTGCTCAGCGGTTCGTCCATGCAGAACACCGCGGGCCGTCGCACGATCGCCCGGCCCATGGCCACGCGCTGTCGCTGCCCACCCGAGAGCTTGCCCGGTTTGCGGTCGAGCAGCGGCTCGAGTTCGAGCATCCGCGCGACGTCGAGCACCCGCGTCGTCCGTTCCACCCTGCCGACGCCGGCGTTGCGCAACGCGAAACCCATGTTCTCGGCCACGGTCATGTTCGGGTACAGCGCGTAGTTCTGGAACACCATCGCCACGTCGCGGGCCTTGGGCGGCAGTCCCGTCACGTCGGCCCCACCGATGTCGATGCGACCGTCGTCGACCGCCTCGAGGCCCGCGAGCATGCGCAGGCTCGTGGTCTTCCCGCAGCCCGACGGCCCGACCAGGACCAGGAACTCCCCGTCCGCGACATCGAGGTCGAGGCGGTCCACCGACGGCCGATCGGCACCGGGGTAGCGGTGGGTGACGGACCGGAAACGTATGCTTGCCAAGGCTTTCCCTACAGATTCGGGGTGATCTGACGGTCGATGATCTGCTGCAGCTGCCGCGCGACGTCGCCGAACGCCGTCGGCACGTCGGCCCCCTGCAGCGCGATCTGTTCGAGGCCGGTGCCGATGATCTGGTCGCCGCCGGGCACGAAGACGCGCGCGTAGTCCTGCGACCGGGTGCGCGCGAGCTGATCGACAGCGGTGCGGGCGTTGGGGTTCTGCTCGAGGAATGCTCTCATCCCGGGATCCTCGGTGGCGGACTTGCGCACCGGCATGTAGCCGATCTTCTGCGAGAAGTAGGCGGTGTTCTCCCCGTTGGTGACGAAGTCGACGAACTTCAGCGCGTTGCGCTTCCGCTCGTCGGAGATGTTCGCCGGAATCGCCAGTCCCGCACCGCCGGTGGGGCATCCCGGCGTCCCGTCGGGGGCGGGCAGGAACGCGGTGCCGAAGTCGAACGCGGCGTTCGCGGTGATGCCGGACAGATCGCCGGTCGAGGCGATGGTGGACGCGATGATCCCGGCGGAGAAGTCGTTGGCGATGTCCGTGGACACGCCCGCGTACCTCCCGGTGTGGATCATGTCCTTCAGGAACTGACCCGCGGCGATCGTCTCCGCGTCGCCGAAACGCAGCCGCCAGCCGTCGGAGTAGGCTCCGCCGAACGTCCAGATCGGTCCTTCGAACGTCCAGCCGAGGTAGTCCTTGGCGTTACCCCAGCCGTGTGCCAGCTTGCCGGACCCGACCACCCGCTGCAGTTCGGGACCCCACTCGGCGAACTCCTGCCAGGTGGCGGGTCCGCGGTCGGGAAGACCGGCCTGCCGCCAGACGTCCCGGTTGTAGTAGAACAGCGGCGTCGAGCGGGCGTAGGGCAGCGCGAAGTGACGGCCCTCGAAGAGGTAGTCGGCCAGCAGGGAATCGACGTAGTCCCCGGTGTCCACGCCGACCTCGGCGAAGAGGTCGTCGAGCGGGGTGATCGCGCCGGTCAGCGCGTAGTTGAACCACCACACGTCCGACAGGACGACGACGTCGGGCAGGTCGCCTCCGGACAGGGCCGCGTTGAACTTCTGCGACACCTCTTCGTAGTTCTTGCCGCCGTCGATCAGGTCGACCGTCAGGTCCGGGTACTTCGCCTCGAACCGGGCGATGAGCTCGCGCTCCACGTCCTGGGACTTGCCCGGGTGGTTGGACCAGAACTTGATGGTGTTCGCCGCGGATGCGGATTCCGAGGACCCGGACGACCCGGTGCCGGCGCACGCCGCCAGCGCGGCGCTCGCGGCGACGAGCCCGGTCAGTCCCAGAAATCCACGCCTGTCGATGTTCACGAAATTGCTCCTGGAGAGTTCAGCCCTTGACCGCACCGGAGGTGAGGCCCTTGATCATGTGACGTTGCAGCGCGAGGAAGATCACGAGGATCGGCAGCATGGCCAGCACCGTGCCGGCCATCACCGGCCCCCAGTTGGTGACGCCGTCGTTGTTCTGCAGCTGGGTCAGCCCGATCGGCAGCGGCGCCACGGACGCGTCGTCGGCCATGAGAAACGGCCACAGGTATTCGTTCCACTCGTTGACCACGGTGATGAGCGCGAACGCGACCAGGGTCGGTCCGGACACGGGTAGCACGACCCGCCACAGCAGGCGGACGTGCCCGGCCCCGTCCATCCGCGCCGCCTCGATGATCTCGGCGGGAATGGACAGAAAATGGTTGCGCAGCAGAAACGTTCCGAATGCCACACCTGCCAGCGGCACGATGATCCCCTGGAAGGTGTTGCGCCACCCCCATTCCGCCACCAGCGCGTAGTTGGAGATGACAGTGATCTGGTTCGGCACCATCAGCGCGGCGACGATACCGAGGAACACGAGGTTCTTGCCGGGGAAGCGCAGGAACACCAGACCGTAGGCGCTCAGGATGCCGAGGACGAACTTCACGCTCGACAGCACCGTGGTGATGATCAACGAGTTCCGCAGGAACGTGCCGAACGGCACCGAGGTGACTGCCTCCGTGTAGTTCCGGGGATGGAACACGGAGGGCCACCAGGTGACCGGCAGCGTGTAGATGTCGGGTCGCTGCTTGAACGAGGTCACCACGATCCAGTACAGCGGCAGCGCCACGACGAGCAGTGCCACGACCATCGCGGCGTAGGCGAGTAGCCGGATCGTGCGCTCGCGACGCCGATACGGCTGCGCCGCTGCCGGTTCCGTGGTCGTGACCGGGCGCTCCAGGAGCGTCGTCATTCCGCACCCCCCGTCCGAATGTCACATGGCTTCGATGTGATCGAACGCGTGTCACATTCGGTCGCACGCCCACGCCCACGCCTACCCCCACGCGCGCGCCGGGGACGGCGGGCGGGGCGCGCAGTGTCGTCGCGGTCCATCAGGCGCACCTGGTAGACCGTGACGGCCAGCAGCACGAGGAACATGATTGTCGCGACGGTGGCACCGTAGCCGGCCCGGAAGTTCCGGAAGGACTCGTTGTAGACCTGGTAGACCATCGTGGTGGTGCCGGTACCGAGCGGCCCGCCCCGGGTCATCACGTTGATGATGTCGAAGACCTGGAAGGAGTTGAGCAGCACGGTGATCGACAGGAAGTACGTGGTGGGACGGAGCTGCGGCAGCAGGACGCGCCGAAAGGCCGTCCACGACGAGGCGCCGTCGATCGCGGCGGCCTCGGACAGTTCGGGACGCAGGCCCTGCAGGGCCGCCAGATAGATGACGAACGTGTAGCCGAGGTTCTTCCACAGGTAGGTGAGGGTGACCATCACCAGCGCCCAGGCCGGATCCTGGTAGAAGTCCGGGGTGTTGAGCCCCAGCCTGCCCAGCAGATCCTGGACGAGGCCGAAGTTGGGATCGAACACGAACTGGAACGCCACCCCCACCGCGGCACCGGAGATGACGAACGGCGCGAAGAGTGCGGACCGGACGAGGTTGCGGCCCAGCAGTTTCCGATCCAGCAGCAGCGCCAGCGCCAGTCCGAGCAGCATGGAGCCCGCGACGGTCGCGACGGTGAAGACGACGGTGTTGCCGACGATCTGCCACGTGTCGGCACGGCCGAACCACTCGCGGTAGTTGCCCAGTCCGACGAACGTCGCGGTGGGGCTCGAGATGTTCCACTCGAAGAACGACAGTCGGATGTTGTCGACGAGCGGCCGGTACGTGAACAGGACCAGCAGCGCGAGATTCGGTCCGATCAGCGCGGCGAACAGCGCGTAGTCGCCCCACGGGCGTCCCCACGGACCCCGGTCGGTTCGGGGCAGTACTCTTTCCGGACTCGAGCGCACTGCGGCAGTGTGTCTGCCGCGGACGAACCGGAGGTTACGCCGGTCTGGCGCCGACGAGTACTCTCGTCACCGTCGAGGTACGAAGTGCTCGCCGGCGCCGGCCGTTGTCCGGCTAGAGGTTCCAGTCACCGAGGCCGTCCCAGCCGTTGAGGATGCCGCCCCCGGTGTTCTGCACGATCACCGGGTCACCCTTCCGGGCGTTCTCGAAGAACCAGCGGCCGTCCTCGGTGCTCACGTTCAGGCAACCGTGGCTGACGTTCGTGTTGCCCTGCGCCCACTCGGACCACGGCGCCGCGTGCACGAAGATGCCGCTGTTGGAGATGCGGGTCGCGTACTCGACGTAGGTGCGGTACCCCTCGGGCGAGTCCACCGGCACGCCGTACGTGGACGAGTCCATGTACATGTCACGGAACTTCTCGCCGACGATGTAGGTGCCGTTGGGCGTCTCGTAGCCCGGCTTGCCGAACGACGTCGGCATGGTCTTGACGACCTCACCGTTGCGGGTGACGGTGATGGTCTTGGTGGCGTCGTCCGCGACGGTGATCAGCGCGTCGCCGACGGTGTACGACGACTGCGTGCCCCCGGCGTTCACGGTGACCTGGGTGTGGGCGGGCCAGAACTCGTAGGGCCGCCAGCGCACCTGCCGGTCCGACGCCCAGTAGAAGTGCCCGTCGACGGGCGGGTCGGCCTGGACCTCGATGTGCCGCTCGGCGGCGGCGCGGTCGGTGATCGGCTCGTCGAAGCGGATGATGATCGGCTGCGCGACGCCCACCGTCTCACCGTTCGACGGGTTGATCGACGGTGCGGAGAACGGGGCGGGTTCCGGCGCCTGGCCGGGCAGCCGTTCGACGAGTTCCTGCACGCTCGGCAGTTCGGGTCCGCCGGGCCACAGGGGTACCGCGGCGGCGGGTCCGGTCATGGTGAGCGTGGCGGCGCCGACGCCCACCAGCGCGGTGACGACACGGCCGGACCAGCGTCCGGCGCGGCCGCGACTGTTCGGCCGACCCTTCTTCTCGAACATTCGACAACCCATCGTTCGTTCGTGCCGTCGCACCCACGTCCGCCCCGACAGCGACGACTTGGCGCACCCATTAGACACAGCACACCTGCGGGCGGGCAATTCGACCGCGCCCGTCCGGGTGGCCCGTCGGGAGCTCGACGCCAGGTCAGGACTCGATTCGGGAGGCAGCGAGGAGATCGTCGACAGCGACGAACTTCACGCGGGAGCGGCCCACAGCACCGCCCCGGGCGCGTTCCTGCTTGTCGATCTGCTGCCAGCCCCGGTAGTCCACGTAGTCCGGCCGGCGCTCGGAGATCAGCGCCGCGAGCTTCTCCCGGTCGGCGACGGGGGCGACGAGGCGGCCGGCCACGAAGTCCTGGACCAGATGCTCGACGGTCTGCGCGGAGCACTGCTTGTTGGTGCCGATGACGCCGGTGGGCCCGCGCTTGATCCAGCCTGCGGTGTACACCCCGGGCAGGGGCTCGTTCGTTTCCGGGTCCACGACCCGGCCTTCCTCGTTGGGGAGGATGCCGCGCGTCTCGTCGAACGGCAGATCGGCGACGGGACGCCCCCGGTAGCCGACCGACCGCAGGACCAGGCCCGTGGGCAGGGTCTCGGTCTGCCCGGTGCGGTGCGCCTCGAGGCGGCCGTTGGTCTCGGCCAGTTCGGTGCGTTCGAGGGTGATCGAGTCGACCCGGCCGTCCCCGTTCAGCGCGACGGGTGCGGCGAGGAAGCGCAGCACGATCCGCTTGTTGTCCTCGGTCGGGGTCCGGCGGGCGAAGCCCTGGACCTGTTCGACCTTCAGTGCGATCCGTGGTTCGACGGCGGGGTCGTCGACGAGGGCCCGGCTGGCCGGGTCGAGTTCGGCGTCGGCCGGGTCGACGACGACGTCGACGCCCCGGAGCTGACCGAGGGCCAGCAGTTCCGGATTGGTGTAGGCGGCCTGGGCGGGTCCGCGCCGTCCCACGACGACGACCTCGCGGATGTTCGACGCGCGCAGGGCGGCGACGGCGTGATCGGCCATGTCGGTCTTCGCCAGCTCGTCCGGGTCGGCGACCAGTGCCCGCGCGACGTCGAGGGCGACGTTGCCGTTGCCGATGATCACCGCGCGTTCGCCGGACAGGTCGAAGGTGCGGTCGGCGTAGTCGGGGTGCCCGTTGTACCAGGCGACGAACTCGGTGGCGGCGTGCGAGCCGGGCAGGTCCTCGCCGGGCACGTCCAGGTGCCGGTCGGCGGCGGCACCGACGGCGTAGATCACGGCGTGGTGGTGCGCGAGCAGTTCCTCGTGGCTGATGTGGGTGCCCACCTCGACGTTGAACCAGCACTGGCTCTTCTTGTGGCCGAGGGCGCTGCGGAACAGCTCACCGACGGACTTGGTGCTCTGGTGGTCCGGGGCGACACCGGCGCGGACGAGTCCGTACGGGGTGGGCAGACGGTCGAAGATGTCGACCTCGACGCGGGACCGGCTGGTCAGCTCCAGCGCGGCGTAGCAGGCGGCCGGGCCCGAACCGACGATCGCGACCCGCAGGGAGCCGAGTTCGGCGGGGATCTTGGTGCGGTCGCGCTCCTCGGGCCAGTCCGGTCCGATCGGGTAGCGCCGGTAGTAGTCCTCGGCGATCTTCAGGTACGGCTCGTGCTCGGCGGGAAGCTCGTTGTCGGCGTAGATCGCGTCCACCGGGCATTCGTCCACGCACGCGCCGCAGTCGATGCAGGTGTCCGGGTCGATGTAGAGCATCTCGGTGGTGGCGAACGGCGCCTCGTCGGGCGTGGGGTGAATGCAGTTGACGGGGCAGACCTCGACGCACGAGGCATCGTTGCAACACGCCTGGGTGATCACGTAAACCACGGTGGATACCTGCCTGAAGTGCCGGGGGTTCGACGACCCCCCCAGACTATAACGTGTTCCAATTCCGGTCGAGATCCGGTTCGCTGCACCTGCTCTCCCGGCGTGTCCCCCGCGCCGGGGGTCAGCCGTCGCTCGGCTCGATACGGAAGCCGATCTTCACGGTCACCTGGAGGTGCGCGACGGCCCCGTCGTCGATGTGGCCCCTGACGTTCATCACCTCGAACCACTCGAGATGGCGCGTGGTCTCCGCCGCCCGCGCGACGGCCTGCTTGATCGCGTCGTCGACGCTGTCCGTCGACGACCCCACCACCTCGATCACCCGGTACACGTGGCTCACAGCTTCGCTCCCTCCGTATCGAACTGCTTCGAACACTCGTGGCCGTCCTCTCACGCGCGACGGGCGAGTTCACGCGCCACCGCACCCAGTCGCGCGAGCCGCAGATCGCCCAGCGCGATCGGGCCGCTGCCCAGTCGGTTCGTCGTGAACGCGAGCGACAGGCCGGTGTCGAGGTCGGCGAAGGCGCCCGAACCGCCGACCCCGTAGTGGCCGAGCGCCCCGCGCGGCCGTTCCCGGCTGACGAACACCGGCTGGTGGTAGCCGAGGCGCCACGCCATCGGGACGCCGAGCACGTAGTCGCGCCCGCGTACCCGGACCTCGTTCATGGCCTCGACGGTCTCCGGCTTCAGGAACTGCACTCCGTCGATCGTGCCGCCCGCGGCGATCGCCCCGTACATCCGTGCCAGCGCCCGCGCCGAGAACACTCCGTTCCACCCGGGCATCACCGCGTCGTGCACCGACGGATCACGCACCAGCTCGTCGAACTCCTCCGGCATCGCAGCCTCCGCGAGACCGCGGGTGAGGCTCACCCGCGACAGCACCGAAGCGGTCATCCCCCAGTGCAGTCCGGCGGGATTGATCCGCGGGAACAGCTTGGCGATGCGGTGCCGCTGGTCCTCCGGAACCCGGAACCAGAATTCGGGGGTGCCCAGGGGTTCGGCGATCTCCTGCCGGACGACGTCGACGAACGGCAGCCCGGTCACCCGCTGCACGATCTCCGCGACGAGCCAGCCGTAGGTCACCGCGTGGTACCCCGGTCCGCTCAGCCGCCGAGAATCGGGCGGCGCCGCCGCCAGCGCACGAACCGTCGCGTCGTAGTCGACGATGCCCATCCGGCCGGGCCGCAGGTTGCGCACCCGGTGCAGTCCGGCCCGGTGGGTGAGGACGTCCGCGACGGTGACGTGCTCCTTACCGGCCGCCGCGAATTCCGGCCAGTACCGGGCGACCGGCGCGAAGTAGTCGATCAGGCCGCGGTCTGCGAGGCGGTGCACCACGGTCGACGCCACGCCCTTGCCGGTGGAGAAGGACAGCGACACCGTGTCGCGGTTCCACCGCCGGTCGCGGGTGGCCCAGCCCGCCCAGATGTCGAGTACCTTCTCGCCGTCCAGGTAGGCGGCGAGGGCACCGCCGCCGTGCCGGGGCAGCCGGTACAGGTCGAAGAAGCGATCCGCGAGCGGCAGGAATCGCCGGTCGACGTGCATCTCGGTCGGCGGCGGGTCCTGGACCGCCGCCGCGCCCCGCACCGGTCGGGCTGTCATCCGTGATACCTCCCAGTCGACTTCGTGCCGCCAGGCTACGTCGCAGCGTCCGTTCCCGAACGGGTTTTGCCGAAGGGTCCCGTCAGGGGGCGACGTACCGGAACGTCCCCAGCACGACGCAGCCCCGTCCCGTGGTGAGGTTGACCGCGGTCGCGGCGGACCCTTCACACAGCACCGGATCGCGCAGGTCACCGATGAACGCCTGGGACTGCGGGCCGGCCACGACGAGCGCGGCCGCGGGCTCCTCGACGATCCCCAGTGCCAGGGCGTTCTCGCCGTAGCCGACGGCGGCGAGAGGACCTCCCGCAGCTTCGCCCGCCCCGACACCCCCAGCCAGTCCGGCCGCGAGCACGCGCGCCCCGGTGCGGGCGTCGGCGAAGCCGACTCCGCCGTCGCCGTAGCCCCACGCGCCGCTCGGCGCATCCGCGACCGCACCGCACGCGGTCCGCCCGTCGAGCTGGGTGACCGAGGTCGCCGAACCCGGGGGCGCCGCGCACGTCACCGCCTGGGCGGGCGGTGCCGCGACGAGTGCGGCCGCGACACCCGCGACCACCACCGCACCACCGCCGAGCACCCGAACCGACTTCCGTGCATCCGCTACCACCGACACGGTGACTGCCTCCTCCGGCCTCGTCCCCCGCAAACCGAATCCCCTCAGGGGAGTCTACGGAGACGCGCACCGGTTCACCGGGTGGGCGGGCATCGATGCGGTCACGGGACGTCACCGCTCCGGTGACTACGCCCAGCGGAATGCCTAACCGGGCCGCTTGCGATCCGTGTCGCGCGACGGCTGCACCCGTTTCGGCTCGCCCGGCATCTTCGGGTGGGTGGGCGGGTAGGGCAGGTCGCCGAGGCCTGCGGCGGCGTCCCGCTCGGCCATCTCGAGCAGCACGTCGAGCGTCTGCGCGGTCTCGTCCATCGCGGCCATCGGGTCACCGCGGCGTTCGAGCAGCCCCGGCACGGTCGCGATCGTGAAATCGTCCGGGTCGGCGTCGGCGAGTTCGTCCCACGTCAGGGGTGTCGACACCGTCGCGATCGGGGTGCGCCGCACCGAGTAGGCCGATGCGATCGTCTTGTCCCGGGCGTTCTGGTTGAAGTCGAGGAAGATGCGCTGCCCACGCTCCTCCTTCCACCACGCGGTGGTGGCCCGTCCGCCGCTGCGACGTTCCACCTCCCGCATCAGGGCGATCCCGGCGCGGCGCACACCGACGAAGTCCCATTCCGGGACGATGCGCACGTACACGTGCAGGCCGCGGCCCCCCGACGTCTTCGGGAACCCGACCAGACCCAGTTCGTCGAGCAGCGGCCGCAGCACCTCGAGGGCGACCGCCCGGGCGTCGTCGAAGGCGGTCCCCGGCTGCGGGTCCAGATCGATGCGCAACTCGTCGGGGCGGTCGACGTCCCCGCAGCGCACCGCCCACGGATGGAACGTCACGGTGCCCAGGTTCGCCGCCCACACGACGTCCGCGGCGGCGCGCACCCGCAGCACGTCGGCGGTGCGGCCGGACGGAAACGTGACCTCGCATGTCGCGATGTGGTCGGGCCGGCGGGCAGGCACCCGCTTCTGGTAGATCTCCTCGCCCTCGATCCCGTCCGGGAACCGCTGCAGGTGCGTGGGCCGCTCCCGCAGCGCCTGCAGCAGCGGCGCCGAGCCGGCCGTCGCGACGGTCCGGTAGTACTCGACGAGGCGGCGCTTGCTGCCGGCCTCACCGAGGCGGGGAAAGTAGACCTTGTCGGGGTTGGACAGGCGGACGGGCACACCGCCGACGTCCAGTTCCATCGCGGGAGAGCGCTTCGCGTCGGGCACCGCAGGTCACACTCCTGTCCGGTCGAGGACGTCGGCGAGGTCGTACCGCACCGGCACGTCCAACTGCTCGAAGGTGCAGCTGCGCGGATCGCGGTCGGGCCGCCACCGCAGGAACCGGGCCGCGTGCCGGAACCGCAGGCCGGCCTCCGCGTTGCCCTCCATCTGGTCGTAGGCCACCTCCAGGACCCGCTCGGGCCGCAGCGGTATCCAACGGCGGGCCGCGGCCGGCC